>JACIXM010000121.1 GCA_014360395.1 Actinotalea sp. | reverse complement strand
CGGGGCCCGGCGGACGTGCTCGGCGAGCGACTGGGGGCGGTGGCGGGTGGCGCGCAGCAGCATCGCGTCCACCGGCCCCGACGGGTCGCTCGCACCCGGGCGGGAGCCCCCTTGCGGCTCCTCGGGCACGCCCGGGCGGCTGGTCGGATCACCCACGGGGCCCACCGTGGCACGGACCGGATGCTCCTGCAGCAACCGCGCGATCGCGGCCTGGGCGCGCGCGACGTCGAACCGCTCGGCGTCCCGACGTCGCTCCCCCGCCAGGACCCGCAGCAGCCGGTCGTACCCGGTCGGCCCGCCGCAGTCCTCCGGCGGGCAGGCCCGTCCGCCGCCGAGGCAGCGCGGCCCTGCGTCGAGCGCGGGCACGACCTGCTCGAGCCGCAGCGTGTGCGTCCACGCGTCGCCCGCGTCGTAGAGGTAGCGCAGCAGGTCCCCCGGGCGGCCCAGCAGGCGCCCGACCGGCATCGTCGCCTCGCGCTCCCCCGGCTCGCCGTCGTCGAGGGCGTCGTCGGGCAGGTAGCGCTGGGGGTGGCGCGAGCCGTCGCGCGCGACCGTCTCGAACTCGTGCACGTGCGCGTCGGTCCAGCCCATCGCGCCCTGGAGGACGAGGTGCAGCCGGTCCAGGGTCATGGACCGCGGCACGTCCAGGCGCCGCCACACCGTCGGCGCGACGCCGTCGAGCACCACGTGGATGCGCAGCAGCTCCATGGCCGTTCCTCCCCTGACACGGCGGCGGCGCCGCGGCAGGGCGCCAGTCTTCCAAGATCGGGGCGGCCGTGGGAAGGGCTGCGGCGCAGGCCGTCAGGTCGGGACGTCGACCGCGGTACGCCGACGGGGCGGACGAGGCAGACGGGCGGGCCAGGTCGGCGTGTCCGCCGGTCGCACGTCGACGTCGCCGGGCCCGTCGGGCGGCCGGGCCCCGCTCTGTGCCCGATGGCTGGCACCGGTCGCGACGGACGCCGTGTGGTGTCACGAACACCCCGGCGACGGGAACATCTCGGGAGCACTCCTGTTGCCGCCAGGTATGAGAGCGATCGCGTACACGACCTACGGCGGCCCCGACGTCCTCGAGCTGACCGACCTGCCCACCCCCAAGGTGGGCCCCGACTCGGTCCTCGTCCGCGTCCGGGCGACCTCGGTGAACCCGGTGGACTGGAAGGTGCGGGAGGGCTACCTCGACGGTCTCATGGATGCGACCTTCCCGGTGGTGCCGGGCTGGGACGTGGCCGGTGTGGTCGAGCAGGTGGGCGCCGACGCCCCCGAGTTCGCCGTCGGCGACGAGGTGTTCGGCTACGTCCGCAAGGACGTCGTGGGCGGCGGGACCACGGCGGAGCTCGTCGCCGCACCGGTCCGCACCCTCGCGCTCAAGCCGCGGACCGTCTCGTTCGAGGAGGCGGCGGCCGTCCCGCTCGCCGGCCTCACGGCGTACCAGGCGCTGCGCCGCCTCGGCGTCTCGGCCGGTGACACCGTGCTCGTCCACGCGGCCGCGGGCGGCGTCGGCCTGTTCGCGGTGCAGATCGCGAAGGCCTTCGGCGCGCGCGTCATCGGGACCGCGAGCGAGCGCAACCACGAGCACCTGCGCGCCCTGGGCGCCGAGCCGGTCGCCTATGGCGAGGGCCTCACCGACCGCGTCCGCGCGCTCGCGCCCGACGGGGTCGACGTGGTGCTGGACCTGGTCGGCGGCGGCGTCGTCGCCACCACGCCGGACGTCGGTACCGCCGAGGTCCGGGCCGGGTCGGTGGCGGACCCGGAGGTCACCGCCGTCGGCGGCGTCTACCTGTGGGTGCGGCCGGACAGCGCCGACCTTGCCGCGCTGGCCCAGCTCATCGACGACGGTGCGGTGCGACCCGAGGTCGCCGAGGTGTTCCCCCTGGAGGAGACCGCGGCCGCCCACGAGCTGTCCGCGACCGGTCACGTGCGCGGGAAGGTCGTCGTCCGGGTCGCCTGACGGCCCGCCGCCCGGGGGCGGGCGGCCTCACACGCGACCCTGCTCGTGCAGGACCCGCAGCAGGCCGTCCGCCTCGAGGACGTCGAACCCGTCGAGCGCCGCCCAGGCCTCCTGGGGTGACAGCCCCGGCATGTGGGCGGCCAGGGCGGCCTCCTCCTGCGGCGTCCCGTGCCCCTCGGCGACCGCCCTGGCCAGGCGCAGGACCTCCGTGTAGTTCCACCCGTTGACGAGGTACTGCGCCGGGGCGGCCCGCCGACCGGCCAGGCAGCGCGGCCGCGGCGGGGCGCCGCCCGGCGTGATGCGCTCGACCCTGAGCCGGTGCTCCCACGCGATGCCGTACGCGTACTGCAGCGTCGAGCGGTCTCGGGGCAGAACGTCCCGCACCGTCAGCTGCTCCTCCACGAGCAGGTCGTCCTCGACCACCTCGAGGTCGGCGGCGGAGAACCCGAGGCTGGACCAGGTCCGCCGGTCGCGCGCGATCTCGGCGGCCAGCACGTCGAGGGGGCGTACCGGCGTGGACCACGGGTCGCGGGTGCTCCCGCCGACCACGAACTCCCCACCCGCACCGGGCCAGCCCATCACCGTGTCCACGACGAGACGCAGCCGGTCCAGGGTCATCGACCCCGGCACCTCGACCCGGCGCCACAGCGGCGGTCGGACCCGCAGCAGCTGGATGTGGACCCGGTAGGTGGCGTCGTCGGCGGTCATGGCGGAAGCCGACCACGAGGCACCGACACGACCGCACCGCCCGCAGCGGCCGGGCAGCCCGGGCGTCGTCGGACCGGCATCCTTGCCCCATGATCGACGACGCCGCGCCCGTCCTCGACGACCAGGGACGCCCCGAGCCCCCGTTCGCCGCCGGCGAGGCCGCCACGCTGCTGGG
>JACIXM010000120.1 GCA_014360395.1 Actinotalea sp. | reverse complement strand
GGGGGCCGGGGCCGGACCACCGGCGGGGCGTGTCCACCGGCACGCCCCGCCGGCTCGGGTCAGCGGTCGTACGTCGTCGCCTCGAGCTGGACCGAGTCCCACTGGTACGCGGCCGAGGCGGACTTGCCCTGGTCGGCGTTCGGGGCGTCGGGCGAGAGGCGGACCTGGAAGCGGTAGGTGTTCGCGACGCCGGGCTGGACCACGCCGAGCTCGTTCTTCAGGCCGTCCTCCAGACCGCCGAAGGTGCCGGTGTAGACCTGCGCGCCGGTCGTGGTGTTGGTGATCGTCAGCGACAGGTTGGAGCCGGCGAAGCCGTTGGTCGAGGAGACCTCGGTGAGGGAGAAGGACGCCGGCAGCGAGCCCGTGTTGGTGACCGTCAGGGTGCCGTTGACCGTGTCGCCCGGCTTGATGTTCGCGACGTCGAAGATCGCCTGGCCGTTCTTGGAGTTGCTCTGCGTCAGGGTGCCGGCGGTCACGACGCTCGCGGTGTTGGCCGACTGCGAGGTGAAGGTCGCGCCCGAGGCGACGGTGACCGCGCCGGCGGCGACGAGGACGGCGAGGGGGGCGATGAGCTTGCGGCGGGCGGTGATCATGATGTTCTCCTGGGTGGAAGGGGCGCCGTGGTGGCGTGAGAAGGACGCTACGGAGGCCCGTTCCACGCCTCGGCAACAGGACGTGCCGCCCTCATCCACGGCTCGGTAACGGTTCTTCACCCGCCCGGGTCTGCCGGCCGGGCGGGGCGGGCGCAGGACGTGACGGGGCGGGTCAGCGCCAGGTCTGCAGCGCCGCGCGGGCGAACAGCACGCCGTCGGGCGTGGGGACGACGCGCCGGCCCAGCACGCCGGCGTCGACGTAGGCGCCGAGGCGCAGGAGGAGCTCGACGGTCCGCTCGGCGGTCGCCCGGATCTCCGCGACGGTGAGCATGCCGCCGTCCCGCGCGCACCAGCCGAGGGCGTGCATCGCGGTGCCGGTCCGTGTCGCGCCGACCGCGGCGAGCCCCGGGGCGGCGGGGGTGTCGTCCAGGGCTGCCGCGTCGTCGCCGGCCAGCTCGAGCAGCATGACCATCCCGGCGTCACGCTCCGCCCCGGTGCCCACGGGCAGGCGGTCGGCGAGGAAGCACCACAGGCCGACGGGGTCGTCCGCGAGCGCGACGGCGGCGCGGGTCGCGTGGAGCCGCCCCTTCGCCACGCGCAGGACGCCGACGCGCTGCAGGGCCTCGCGCCACACCAGCACCGGCACGGTGGACACCTCGCGCGTGAGCGTGCCCTGCCACTCCTCCGCGAGGTCGAGCCGGTGCGCGACGGCGGCGACGTCGACGGGCCGCAGGTAGCCGGCCGCCGTCAGCGGCACGCCCTCCACGCCCACGCGCCGCACGAACCAGGCCACGGGGGCGACCGCGCGCTCGGCCGTCGCGACGTCGACCTCGACCCGCTCGCTCAGCCGGGCCCGGCGGACGAGCTCGGCGAGCGACTCGGCGCCGTGGCCGGTGGCGCGCAGCAGCATCGCGTCCACCGGCCCCGACGGGTCGCTCGCACCCGGGCGGGAGCCCCC
>JACIXM010000012.1 GCA_014360395.1 Actinotalea sp. | reverse complement strand
CAGCTCCAGCCGCTCGGCGAGCAGGTCCTCGAGCTCGCCGACGGTCCGGCGCTCGAGCAGCATGTCCCAGTGGGTGCGCTGCGGCTTGCCCGTCTTCGGCTCGGGCTTGCTGGCGTCCCGCAGGAGCGCCTCCTCGCCGCAGCGGCACTCCCAGACCACCGGGACGTCGGCCTCGGTGGAGAAGGGCAGCACGATCTGGTGGCCGTTGGGGCAGTCGTAGTAGGCCTGCAGCCGCGGGGCGAACTCGACGCCCTCCTCCGACTCCATGCTGTTCGCGCCGATGCGCATCCCTCGCAGGGATCGGTCAGCCATGTGCGGCCTCCGTTCTGTCGGCTGGGGCGGCGACCGGTGCGGGTCGCCGGAAGTGGGTGTCCATCAGGCCCAACGCCGCGCCACGGCGTTCTGTTCCGGCGCCGGGAGTGAAGGTCTCGTGAACGCTCACAGCGGTGCCGGGACGACGCCGGACGGCGGGACGGACGGCCCCTGGGGGCCGACCGGTCGGCGGTGGGGCCGGTCCGGCCCCCACGTTCCCGTGAGCGGAGGGCGAGCGCAACCGCTGACGGGCGTGTGCCGCCGGTCCCGCTCGGCGGGCTCTCAGGTCGGGGCGGCGCGACGGGTCACCCGTGCCGCGGCAGGACCACGCCGTCGGTGAACATGACGCCGTCGGCGAAGCGGGCCTCGACGCTGCCGCCGCCGAACTGCTCCGCGTGCAGGCGGGCGTACAGGCCGCCCCGGGCGACGAGCTCGGCATGGGTGCCGCGCTCGACGACCCGCCCCTCGTCCACGACGAGGATGACGTCGGCGTGGCGGATCGTCGACAGCCGGTGCGCGATGGCGAGGGTGGTGCGGCCGGCCATGACGGTGCGCAGGGCCTCCTGGACCAGCCGCTCGGAGGCGGTGTCCAGGGCGGACGTCGCCTCGTCGAGGACCAGCACCCTAGGGTCCTTGAGCAGGACCCGTGCGATCGCCAGGCGCTGCTTCTCCCCACCGGACAGCCGGTAGCCGCGCTCACCGACGGTCGTCGCGTAGCCGTCGGGGAAGGCCATGACGCGGTCGTGGATGTTCGCGGCGCGGGCCGCCCGCTCCACCGCGGCGTCGTCGGCGTCCGGGCGGGCGTAGCGGAGGTTGTCGGCGATGCTCGCGTGGAAGAGGTACGGGTCCTGGGTGACGACGCCGACGACGTCGGCGAGCGAGCCCAGGGTGAGGTCGCGCACGTCGGTCCCGTCCAGCCGGACCACACCCCGGTCGACGTCGTACAGCCGGGGCACGAGGTGGGTCAGCGTCGTCTTGCCGGCACCGGAGGGCCCGACCAGGGCCGCCACCTGGCCCGGCTCGACCCGGAAGGAGACGCCCCGGACGACCCACGGGCCCCGGCCGGCGCCGGCCTGGGGTGGGGGATGCCCGCCGTCGTCGGCGTCGTGTGCCGCCGCGCGGGCGCGGGAGGGCGCGCCGACGGGGGAGGGGCGCCCCCCGAACGAGCCCGGTGCAGCCCCGTAGGCCAGGAGGCGGCCCATCCCGAGGCCGGACCCGTGGCCGCCGCGCACGGGCTCCGGGTCCGGTGTGGTCAGCCGCGGGGGAGCGGGGTAGGCGAACCAGACGTCCTCCAGCTCGACCGCGCCCTGGACGCGCTCGGGGTCCAGCGCGCTCGCCCCGGGGCGGTCCTGGATCGCGGGGACGAGGTCGAGGTACTCGAAGATGCGCCGGAACAGCGCGAGCGACGTCTGCACCTCCAGCGCCACGCGCAGCAGGGCGATGACCGGCATGAGGAGGCGCGCCTGGAGCGTGGAGAAGGCGACGAGGGTCCCTGCGGACACCGGGGACCCGCCGGAGATCATGAACCCGGCCGCGAGGTAGACCAGCGCGGGCGTGACGGCGAGGAACGCGGTGACGACGCCGAAGAACCCCTGGCCGGCCATCGCGAGGCGCACCTGGAGGTCGACCTGCCGCTCGTTCTCCTCCCGGTAGCGGGCGACCTCCGCGTCGGCCCGGTTGAACACCTTGGACAGCAGCACGCCGGAGACGCTCAGCGCCTCCTCGGTGATGCTCGTCATGTCCGACAGGGACTCCTGTGCCCGCCGCGCCAGGACCTGCCGGCGTGCCCCCACCCGGCGCTGGAGGACGACGAAGACCGGCAGCAGCGCCACCGCGACGAGCGTGAGCTGCCAGGACAGCAGGAGCATCGCCACGAGCGAGGCGATGACGGTGACGGCGTTGGAGAGGATGCCCGCGGCCGTGGTGGTCAGGACGGACCGCACGCCCCCGACGTCGTTGGCCAGGCGGGACTGGATCGACCCGGTGCGCGTGGCGGTGAAGAAGGCCAGCTCCATGCGCTCGAGGTGCTCGAAGAGACGGCCGCGCAGGTCGGCCATGGCGCGGTTGCCGATGGTCGTGGTGAGCCAGGTCTGCACGACGCCGACGGCGGCGCTGAGCAGCGGCACGAGCACCATGGCACCGACGAGCACCCCGAGCAGGCGCAGGTCGACCCCCGAGCCGTCGACGGGGAACAGCGCCCGGTCGAACACGGCCTGGGTGAGGAACGGCACCGCGATGCCCAGGGCGGCGCCGACGAGGATCGTGACGCCCACCAGGGCCAGGCGACCGCGGTGCGGCGCGAGCAGCGCCCCGATCCGCCGCAGCAGGTCGCGGTCGGACGGCGGGGAGGTCGTGGGAGGAATCATCCGCGCTCCTCGGTCGGGGGCAGGCCGGACCAGCGTGCCCCAGCCGGCCGCTCGGCGACGCCTCGTCCGCTCAGGGCGTGACCCGCCGCGGTCGGCTGGAGGTCGCCTGGCCGGTTCAGGGGGTCGGGTGCCGCGCGTCGTAGCGGCGGAAGCCGGGCTGCAGGACGGTGAAGAGCGCGACACCGACGGCGCACGCCACGCCGCCGAGGATCGCCGCCCGTGCCTCGCCCGTGAGCTCGGCGAGCGTCCCGAGCACGAGGTCGCCGAGGCGTGGTCCGCCGGCGACGACGACGATGAAGACGCCCTGGAGCCGGCCGCGCAGGGCGTCCGGGGTGGCGGCCTGGAGGATGGTCTGACGGAAGATCGAGCTGATCGTGTCGGCCGTCCCGGCCAGGACCATGCACGCCGCGGCGGGCCACAGCGCCGGCGACGCGCCGCCGTCGGGCCCCGGGCCGGGGGAGAGGCCGACGACGACACCGAAGGCCACCACCGCCAGCGCCCACCCCACGACGGCGAGGACGACGGCCAGGCCCTGACGGCGGACGCGGCCGAGCGGCCCGGACAGGATCCCGGCGAGGACCGACCCGACCGCGATGCCGGCCGTGAGCACCCCGACCGTCGTCGCGCCACCGCCGAGGAGGACCGCGCCGATGGCGGGGAACAGCACCCGCGGCATGGCCAGGACCATCGCGGCGAGGTCGACCACGAACGTGCCGCGCACCGTCGGACGGTCCTTGAGGAACCGCAGCCCCTCCAGGACCGAGCGCAGGCCGGCGCGGCGCACCTCGCCCTCCGGCGGCATCGGCGGCAGCGCCCGCAGGCTGGCGAGGGCGACGGCGAGGAGGACGACCTCGACCACGTACGCCCAGCCGTACCCGGCCCAGCCGACGAGCACGCCCGCCAGCAGCGGACCGATCGTCATGGCCACGCCGAAGGACAGGCTGGACAGCGCGTTGGCGGCCGGCAGCAGGTGCAGGCCCACCAGACGCGGGACGACTGCGGTCCGGGCCGGGGAGTTGATCGCGAAGAGCCCGTTCTGGACGGCCACGAGCGCGTACAGCACGCGGACGTCCTGCAGGTCCGCGAACGCCTGGGCGGTGAGGGCGACCGCGACGACGGTGAGCCCGGCGGCGGTGAGCAGGATGACTGCGCGACGGTCGTACGCGTCGACGACGGCGCCGCCGTACAGGCCCAGGAGCACCAGCGGCACGAGGCCGAACAGGCCGACGAGGCCGACGCTCGCCGTGGAGCCGGTGATGTCGTAGACCTGCAGGCCGACGACGACGGTGGTCAGCGCCGTGCCGATGCCGGACAGGGAGGTGCCCAGCCACATCCGCCGGTACGGGACGCTCACCCGCAGCGGGGTGAGGTCCATGAGCAGCGGCGGCACCGGACCATTGTGGGGTCCGGCTCGCCGGGGGCGCGCCCGGCCGCACGTCGGCCCGCGGTGGACGGGGCCCGCTGCGCTCGCCAGGATGAGGTCATGGCCCCGACGACGGCGTCGCACCCGGCGGACAGCCACGACCTCATCCGCGTCCACGGCGCCCGGGCGAACAACCTCAAGGACGTGCGTGTCGAGATCCCCAAGCGGCGGCTGACGGTCTTCACCGGCGTGTCCGGCTCGGGCAAGAGCTCGCTCGTCTTCGACACGATCGCCGCCGAGTCCCAGCGGATGATCAACGAGACCTACAGCGCCTTCCTCCAGGGCTTCATGCCGAACCTCGCCCGGCCCGACGTCGACGTCCTCGACGGGCTGACGACGGCGATCGTCGTGGACCAGGAGCGCATGGGCGCGAACGTCCGCTCCACGGTGGGCACGGCGACGGACGTCAACGCCCTGCTGCGGATCCTCTTCAGCCGGCTCGGCACGCCCCACATCGGCTCGCCGCAGGCCTTCTCCTTCAACGTCGCGTCCCTCACCGCCGTCGGCCAGGTGAAGGTCGAGCGGGGCGCCGCGACGAAGGCCGAGAAGCGCGAGTTCGCCGTCGTCGGCGGGATGTGTCCCCGGTGCGAGGGCATGGGCTCGGTCAACGACATCGACCTCACGCAGCTGTACGACGCCTCCAGGACGCTCGCCGAGGGCGCCATCACGGTCCCGGGGTACACCGCCGACGGCTGGTACACCCGGATCTTCGCCGCGGTCGTGCCGGCCGATGTGCCGATCGGGCGCTTCACCACGCGGCAGCGCCAGGAGTTCCTCTACGGCGAGCCCCGCAAGGTCAAGGTGGAAGGCGTCAACCTGACCTACGAGGGACTGGTCCCGCGGATCCAGAAGTCGATGCTCGCCAAGGACGTCGACTCCCTCCAGCCGCACGTCCGCGCGTTCGTCGAGCGGGCCGTGACGTTCACGACGTGCCCGGAGTGCGCGGGGACGCGGCTGAGTGCGACGGCGCGCTCCTCGACCATCCGCGGGCGGAGCATCGCGGACGTGTGCGCGCTGCAGATCACCGACCTCGCGACGTGGGTGCGCGAGCTGGACGAGCCGTCCGTCGCGCCGCTGCTCGCGTCGCTGCAGCACACGCTCGACTCCTTCGTCCAGATCGGGCTCGGCTACCTGTCGCTGGACCGGCCGGCGGGGACGCTGTCCGGGGGAGAGGCGCAGCGGACCAAGATGATCCGCCACCTGGGCTCGGCCCTGACCGACGTCACGTACGTCTTCGACGAGCCCACGGTGGGGCTGCACCCGCACGACATCCAGCGCATGAACGGGTTGCTCGGGCGGCTGCGGGACAAGGGCAACACGGTCCTCGTCGTCGAGCACAAGCCGGAGGTGATCGCCGTCGCGGACCACGTCGTCGACCTCGGCCCCGGCGCCGGCGGCGCCGGGGGAGAGGTGGTCTTCGAGGGCACCGTCGCGGGCCTGCGCGCCAGCGGCACCCTCACGGGGCGGCACCTGGACGACCGGGCGTCCCTCAAGCCGACGGTGCGCACGCCCACCGGACGCCTCGAGGTGCGCGGCGCGACCGCCAACAACCTGCGCGACGTCGACGTGGACATCCCGCTCGGCGTGCTCGTCGTGGTCACCGGGGTCGCCGGCTCCGGGAAGAGCTCGCTCATCCACGGCTCGGTGTCCGGTCGCGACGGCGTCGTCACCGTCGACCAGACGGCGATCCGCGGGTCACGGCGCAGCAACCCGGCCACCTACACCGGCCTGCTCGACCCGATCCGCAAGGCGTTCGCCAAGGCCAACGGCGTCAAGCCGGCCCTGTTCAGCGCGAACTCCGAGGGCGCCTGCCCGGTCTGCAACGGCGCCGGCGTCATCTACACCGACCTCGGCGTCATGGCCACGGTGTCGACGACGTGCGAGGAGTGCGAGGGCCGGCGGTTCAGCGCCGCCGTCCTGGAGTACCGCCTGGGCGGGCGGGACATCAGCGAGGTCCTGGCGATGTCGGTCACGCAGGCGGACGCGTTCTTCGCGGACGGCGACGCACGGGTGCCCGCCGCGCACGCGGTGCTGCGGCGGCTGTCCGACGTCGGCCTCGGTTATGTCACGTTGGGCCAGCCGCTGACCACGCTGTCGGGGGGAGAGCGTCAGCGGCTCAAGCTGGCCACGCACATGGCCACCCGCGGCGGTGTCTTCGTCCTCGACGAGCCGACCACCGGCCTGCACCTGGCCGACGTCGAGCAGCTCCTGGGGCTGCTGGACCGGCTCGTCGACGCCGGCACGAGCGTCGTCGTCATCGAGCACCACCAGGCCGTCATGGCGCACGCGGACTGGGTCGTCGACCTGGGCCCGGGCGCCGGGCACGACGGCGGCCGCGTCGTCTTCGAGGGCACGCCCGCAGAGCTGGTCGCATCCCGCTCGACGCTCACCGGCGAGCACCTCGCCGCCTACGTCGGCGCCTGACGGCGGACGCGGCGCACGAGCGAGACGGCCCCCGGCACTCCGCCGATAAGTGACATTATGTCATACCAGCCGCGGGGGGTAGCCGCCGGGCCTCCCCGCGTCTGCCAGGCTTGTCCCATGACCGATCGCGACCGCACC
>JACIXM010000119.1 GCA_014360395.1 Actinotalea sp. | reverse complement strand
CGGCGAGGGGCGCCGTCGTCGGCCGGACCGCCCGGCGCAGCAGCGCGCGCGTGCGGGCCATGAGCTCGGCCAGCGCGAAGGGCTTGGGCAGGTAGTCGTCGGCGCCGACGTCGAGGCCGACGACGCGGTCCAGCTCCCCGCCGCGCGCGGTGAGGATGAGGATCCCGCCGCCGTAACCGCCCTCGCGCACCTGCCGGCACACGTCCAGCCCGTCGACGTCGGGCAGGCCGAGGTCGAGGACGACGAGGTCGACCGGCGAGGCCGCGACGTGCGCGACGGCGACCTGACCCTCGGTCACCCGCGTGACCGCGTAGCCCTCGCGCTCCAGGGTCCGCACGAGCGGGAGCGCGATCCCGTCGTCGTCCTCCACCACGAGCACCTGGTGCGTCACGGGGCCGAGCATAGGCGCCACCCCACCGGCCGCCGCGGAGGCCGCCGTCACGGCCGGACGCCGGGGCCCGGCGGCCCGGTCAGAACTCACGGTCCAGCGCACCGAGCTCGGTGACCGGCGCGGTGGAGCAGGGCAGGCCGAGCAGGTCGGTGACCGAGCCCGACGGCGTCCAGACCATCGCCGCGGCCGTGGTCACGGTGCGGGTGCCACCGCCGGAGGCGAGCGCGCCGAGCGTGATGGTGACGGTGGTCCGGACGGTGCCGTCCGGGGCCGTGACGGTGCCGCCGGTCATCGTGGCGGTGAAGGTCGCCGTCTTGCTGGACTTGACGTAGTCCTCCCGCAGGTTCACCGACCCCAGGTTGACCACGCTGCCGGTGCGCTGGACGTCGATCGTGTCGCCCTTGTTGCCGAGGTTGAGCAGGTTCCCGTCGCGGATGCGCAGGGTCACCGGGACGGCCGAGCCGTTCCACCCGGGGCTGATCGTGCCGAGCGCGGCCTGCTGGCTGTAGGTGAAGGTCATCGTGTCGCCGGCGTCCATCTTGCCGGGCGTGCCGCCACCGTTCGCCGTCTGGACGTCGACCGCGCGGAAGGGGACGTTGTCCACGACCCGACCGGCGACGACGGCGGAGACGGTCACCCCACCGGTGCGGTCCACGAGGACCGCGCGCAGGTCGTACCGGCCGTCCGGCACCGTGGCCGTGTCCCAGCTGCAGGAGTACGGCGAGGTCGTCACGGTGCAGACGTCGGTCCACGTCGTGCCGCCGGCCACGGCCCGCTGGATCGTCACCGACGTGACGCCCGCCGTGGAGCTCGCCGAGGCCAGGAGCGTGACCCTGCCGGAGAGGTAGGTGCCCGGGTCCTCGAGGGACACCGCGGAGACCGTGTTGTCGACGGCCCGGTTGCGGACCGACGACGACGTCGCGGTGTTGCCGGCCACGTCCGTGGCGACGGCACGCAGGTCGTAGGTGCCGTCCACCAGGCGCGTGGTGTCGTACCGGCAGCTCCACGGCGCGGTGGTGACCGTGCAGAGCTCGGTGAACGTCGTGGTGCCGGCCGGCGCGGCCTGGACGACGACCTGGGCGACGCCCGAGTGGGCGTCGTCGGCGACCGCCGCGAGCGTCACCGTGCCGCGCAGGGGGGTGCCGGGGTCGGTCATCGTCACGGTCGGCGCGAGGTTGTCGACCAGGACGCCGACCACGACCGCGGAGGTGACCGTGGCGCCCCCCGACGTGGCGACGGCGCGCAGGTCGTACTCGGCGTTCGCGTAGCCGGTCGTCGCCCACTGGCACGTGTACGGGGCGGCCAGGTTCGTGCAGATCGACTTCCACGACGTGGTGCCGGTCGGGGTGTACTCGACGCGGACCGTCCAGGTCGCGGTGCCGCCGCTGTGCACGGTCGTCGACAGCGGGACGGTGCCGCGGACGACGTCGGCGGGGTCGGCCAGGACGACGAGGACGTTGTTGGCGACCGTCGTGCGGACCGAGGCGCTCGTCGTGGCGTAGCCGGCGTTGTCGGTGGCGCGGGCGCGCAGGTCGTACTGCCCGTCCGGGACGGCCGTCGTCGCCCACGAGCAGGTGTAGGGCGCCGTCGTCGTCGTGCAGACGGTGGTCCAGGTGGAGCTGCCCACGGGCTGGTGCTGGATGACGACGTCCTTGACGCCGGTCTCGGCGTCGCTCGCGGTCGCGGCCAGGGCCACGGTGCCCTTGAGGGTCGGGCCGGGGTGCGTCATGGCGACCTGCGGGGGCGTCCAGTCGACGGCCGCCTGCACGGTCGCCGTGCTCGCGGTGCGCGCGCTGAACGCGGCGGTGGAGAAGGAGGGCATGCCGACGCCGACGACGCCGACCGCGGCGACGGTGGCGAGGACGGCGAGACGACGGCGCAGCATGCTCAGGCTCCGAACGGGCGGGTGGGGGCGGGGGGCAGCGGCGGGAGGAGGTCGCTCAGGGTGCCCGTCGGGCGGGACGGCCGGCGCGGCGCACCGAGCCCGGCGCCGCCCGGGGCGAGCGCGGCGCCCGAGGGGGAGGTG
>JACIXM010000118.1 GCA_014360395.1 Actinotalea sp. | reverse complement strand
TCCGCGAAGGGCACGTGCAGAACCGCACGATCCTGTCCTTCCAGGGCCGCGACGCCGCCCATCCGCACCCACGCGTACCCCGGTACGCCACGGAGCTGGAGGTCGGGTCGTAGGTCCGGGACCGCGCCGGGCGCCGGGCGCGCAGACTGGGGCGATGCGCATCGTCCACCTGTCCGACGTCCCCGCCGCCACCGCCGACCGCTTCGTCGCCGAGTCCCTCGTCGAGACCCCGACGTCGAGCCTGCGCGTCATCCGCCTCGCGCCCGGGCAGGACCTGCCGCCGCACCGCCACGGCGCGTCCCACCTGGACCTGCTGGTCGTCGAGGGCGTCGTGACGATCGACCGCGACGAGGACGAGCCGGTGCGGGTCGGCGCGGGCGGCGTCGTCGTGCTCGCGGGCGAGGAGGAGCTGCGCGCGGCCAACCGCGGCGGCGACGACGTCACGCTCGTCGCCTTCCTCGCCCCGCCCTTCCCCCCGCGCCAGGGCTGAGCTCGGCCCGGCATGCGCCGGGGCCGAGCCCGGTTCAGTACGTCGCGAAGTTCTGCGTCAGGTACCAGCCGTGCTCGGGGTGGTGCCCGACGCCGACGCCGAGGTGGGTGTACCCGGGCCGCAGGATGTTCTCCCGATGACCGGGTGAGTCCATCCAGCCCTGGTGGATCCGGCGCGCGACCTCCTCCGGCGAGAGGCGTCCGCCGTCGTCGATCCACGCGACGTTCTCGCCGAGGGCGCTCCAGCCGCCGGGCACCTGGGCCGCGTGGTCGGGGTTGTGCGCCAAGGGCGCGCCGGCGGCGGCGAGCTGCTCGGACCAGCCGCGGGCCACGGAGGTCAGGCCGTCGTGGGCCCGCAGGGGGGCGAGCCCGGCCGTCCGACGGGCCTCGTTCGCGAGCGACAGGACCCGGCTCTCGACGTCGCGCGTCCCGGGCGGCGCGGGGGCGGGCTCGGGGGCGGGGGCCGCGGGTGCCTTCGCGGGGGCGGGGGCGGCGGTCGATGCGGGGGCCGGAGGCTCCTCGGTGGGCGTCGGCGTGGCGGGCGGCCGCACGGTGGGCGTCGGGGCGGGGAGCAAC
>JACIXM010000117.1 GCA_014360395.1 Actinotalea sp. | reverse complement strand
GGTGTCCCTGGCCGCCGTGGTCTCCAGCCCTCTGGAGCGCTGCCGGGAGACCGCGCAGGCGCTGCTCGACCGGCAGCCCGGGCCGCTCGACGTGGCCGTCGACGACGCCCTGACGGAGTGCGACTACGGGCAGTGGCAGGGTCGGTCGCTCGGCGACCTGGCCACGGAGCCGCTGTGGACGGTCGTCCAGAACCATCCCGCCGCCGTCGTCTTCCCGGGCGGCGAGTCCCTCGCCGCGATGCAGGCCCGCGCCGTCGCCGCGGTCCGTCGTCACGACGCCGCCGTGGAGGCCGAGCGCGGTCCGACGGCGGTCTGGGCCGTCGTCAGCCACGGCGACCTCATCAAGGCGGTCCTCGCCGACGCCCTCGGCATGCACCTGGACCTCTTCCAGCGCCTCAACGTCGGCCCGGCCTCGGTCTCGATCGTCCGGTACGGGACCGCGCGGCCCGACGTCGTCGCCATGAACACGGACGCCGGCGACCTGTCGTGGCTCGCCGCGACCGGGCCCGTCGGGGACGCGGCCGTCGGGGGCGGGGCGGGGCTCGGCGGTCACGCCGTCGCGCACCCGGGCCCGGCCGCACCCACCGACGACGCAGGGCGCGCCGCGGCCGCAGGCTGAGCCACAGCAGCGCGCTCGTAGACTGACCGCATGCCCCCCGTCGTCCACGAGTTCGACTGGCCGGACCGCGTCGTCGTCGGCACGGTCGGCCGCCCGGGGGAGCGGACCTTCTACCTCCAGGCGCGCACCGGCGCCCGCTCCACCAGCGTCGTGCTGGAGAAGGAGCAGTCCGCGGTGCTGGCGGACAAGCTCGACGAGATGCTGACGGCGCTCGACGCGGACCCCGCCAGCGGCGTCAGCGTCCCGGCGACCACCCCCGCGGAGCTCATCGACGACGGCCCCCTCGACCAGCCGGTCGAGGAGGAGTTCCGCGTGGGGATCATGCGCCTGGGCTGGGACCCGCGCACGGCGCAGGTGGTCCTCGAGGCGTTCCCGCTGCCGGACGAGGCCGACGACGACGCCCTCGAGCCCGACGCCGACGGCACGGACGAGCCCGCCGAGGTCCTGGTCGTCAAGATCCCGGTCGGCACGGCCCGGGCGTTCGTGCAGCGCACGCGCCAGGTGGTGCGCGCCGGCCGGCCCACCTGCCCGCACTGCGGTCAGCCGGTCGACCCGGACGGCCACGCGTGCCCGCCGCCGAGGGCGGTGTGACGACGACGGTCGACCTCGACGACGGCGAGCTGGCGCTCGTCGGTCGGATCACCGTGGCGTCCAACGCGACGTTCGTCGGCCGGATCGGACAGACCGCCGTCGTCTACAAGCCGGTCGCGGGAGAGCGGCCGCTGTGGGACTTCCCGGACCGGACCCTCGCCCGGCGGGAGGTCGCGGCGTACAGCGTCTCCGAGGCGCTGGGCTGGGGGATCGTCCCACGGACCTGGCTGAGGGAGGGCCCGTTGGGGCCGGGCATGGTGCAGCTGTGGCACGAACCGGACCCTGAGCAGGACCCCGTCGACCTCGTCGACGCCGGGGAGGTGCCGGGGCAGGGCTGGCGCACCGTCCTCGAGGGCAGCGACCAGACCGGACGCGCGGTCGCCCTCGTCCACGAGGACACCCCGGCCCTGCGCCGGATGGCGGTCTTCGACGTGCTGGTCAACAACGCCGACCGCAAGGGCGGGCACGTGCTGCCGCTGGCCGACGGCGGGCGCCTCGGGGTGGACCACGGCGTGACGTTCCACGTCGATCCCAAGCTCCGCACCGTGCTGTGGGGCTGGGTCGGGGAGCCGCTCACCCCGGAGGAGGTGGCGGGTGTGGAGCGGGTGCGCGCCGGCCTGGCCGGGGCGCTCGGGAACCGGCTCGCCGAGCTGCTCGACGACGACGAGCTCGACGCGCTGGCGGGCCGCTGCGAGCGGCTCCTGCGCGACGGCGTCTTCCCCGACCACGACAGCGACATGCCGGCGGTGCCCTGGCCGCTGTTCTGAACCGGCCGGGCGCCGCCCGAGATGTCGATCACGGCCACCCCCTCCCGCCGTGTCGGAGCGCGGGAGTACGGTCACGAGAATGACAGCGACTGTGACGGAGGCCACGTTCCTGGAGATGGTCCAGCCCCTGCGCCGGGAGCTCGTGGCCCACTGCTACCGGATGGTCGGCTCGGTCCAGGAGGCCGAGGACCTCGTGCAGGAGACCTACCTGCGCGCGTGGCGGTCCTTCCACGGGTTCGAGGCGCGCTCGTCGGTGCGGACGTGGATGTACCGGATCGCGACAAACACCTGCCTCACCGCGCTGGAGGGACGGGCCCGCCGCCCGTTGCCCACCGGTCTGGGTGCCCCGCCCGGGGACCCGACGGCCGAGCTGCGCACGCGCCCGGAGGTGCCGTGGCTCGAGCCGCTGCCGGATGCCGTCGTCTGGGGCGCGGCGCCGTCGGACCCCGGCGACGTCGCCCTCGCGCGGGAGACCGTGCGGCTCGCGTTCGTCGCGGCGCTGCAGCACCTGACCGCCCAGCAGCGTGCCGCGCTGCTGCTCAAGGACGTGCTGTGCTGGCAGGCGTCGGAGATCGCCGAGACCCTCGGGCTGTCCGTGGCGTCGGTCAACAGCAGCCTGCAGCGCGCCCGGGCGCACCTGGCCAAGCTGGACCCCGACGCGACGCCCCGCCTCGCCGACGACGACCCGCGCCTGCACCAGCTCCTGGAGGCCTACGTGGAGGCGTTCGAGGCGTACGACGTGCACCGCATCGTCCAGCTGCTCACCGCCGATGCCGAGTGGGAGATGCCGCCGTTCGAGGAGTGGTACCGGGGCGCGGAGGACATCGGCCGCCTCATCAGCACCCAGTGCCCGGCCCAGGCGGCGGGGGACATGCGCCTGCTGCTCACGCGTGCGAACGGTGCCCCGGCGATCGGCATGTACATGCGCGGCCCGGACGGCGTGCACCGCGCCTTCCAGCTCCAGCACCTCACGGTCACGCCCGACGGCGTCTCGGCCGTCACCGTCTGGTTCGACACGGACCTCTTCGCGCGGTTCGGTCTGCCGGACCACCTGGGTGTCGACGGGGAGGTGCCGGCCCTCGCGCCGGGGGAGGCGCCGCACTGCGGGATCTGACGGGGCCGAACGGCGCGCCGCACCGCGGGCGCCCTCCGTGGCCCACCGTGTCCCTCAGCCGGCCGGGCGGTCAGACGGGCAGGAGCGAGAGGCTGCGGCCGTGCGGGTCCGCGACCGCGCGGGCGACGCCGTCGACGGCGATCACGAAGCCGTGAGCCGCCGGGCCGTCCGCGAGATGAACGGTCGACGGCAGCACCCGCGCTCCCTCGTTGCTGATCCAGTGCCCGGGAAGCCGTCCGACCAGCTCGACGAACGCCGAGCGGGCCTCGGCATCGAGGTACGCGAGGACGGCGCTGTGGAGGACCACCAGCGTCGCGTCGGCGGGCGCCTCGGCCGCCAGGCCCGGCAGCCTGTCGAGCAGATCCCCGGCCAGGACCCGGGGTGGGTCGCGGCGCGCGAGACCGAGCGCGCGGTGCAGGCGCTCACGGCGCTCCTCGTGCTCCGGCCACACGAGCGTCTCCAGCCATCGGCATGCGTCCGTGTCCTGCACGTCCACCGGGGCGAGGTCGATCCCGGCCCGCCAGGTGATCTCGGGCATCAGCCGGGGTGCCCGGGCGTCACCGTTCAGCGCACAGGCGAGGACCACGTCCGAGGGGCCGTCGTCGGGATCGAAGCGGGCGGCGTCGTCGTAGGTGTAGGAGTACCGGTCCGGCAGCAGGCACAGCCCCGCCGAGGCGCCGACCTCCAGCAGCGCGAGCGGCTGCGGCAACGAGGCGAGGAACGGGAGAAGGACCGCACAGCGACCGGCCTCGTTCGTCTGGGTCGCGCGGGCGAGGATCGTCGCCCGGACCTGCGGCCACCGGTCGAGGAGCGTCGACCGCAGCTCCGCGTACCCGCCCTCCGCCCCGTGCCACCGCGCCGCGGCGAAGACCAGGTTCGGCTGCCGTTTGCCGGCCGGCAGCGTCGCCAGCAGGTCCGAGACCTCGGGGTCCTCGCTGACCCCCAGGGCCCATGCCTCGTACGTGCCGGAGACGCCATGCGCCTCCCGCTCGCCGAATGCGCGGTAGGCCGCGGGCACGCCGTCGGCGCCGAGGTGGATGGCAGGGTCCATCGACCCAGCATGCCCGGCCCGTCCGTCCGGTCAGTCGGTGAGCCGCTCCGCCAGGGCGGGCAACGCCTGCGACGTGCCCGCGTGGACCCGCAGCGTCGCCTCGACGTCCGCGCGCGTGGCCCCGCGGTTGACGATGACGACGGGCCGGCCGCTCCGCGCGACGTGCCGCACGAAACGCAGCCCCGACATCACCGCCAGCGACGAGCCCGCCACCAGCAGGGCGTCGGCGGAGTCGACCAGCGCGTACGCCCTCTCCACGCGCTCCCTGGGCACCGACTCACCGAAGTACACGATGTCAGGCTTGAGCATCCCGCCGCAGCGCTCGCAGTCCGCGACGCGGAAGCCCTCGGTCGACTCCACCACCGCGTCGGCGTCGGGCGCGATCTCGACGTCGGCGACGCTGCCGACCGCCTCGGCGAACCCCGGGTTGAGCGCCTCGAGCCGGCGCGCGAGCGCGTCGCGCGTCGTGCGGTCACCGCAGTCCAGGCACACGATCGCCGCGTACGTGCCGTGCAGGTCGATGACCGAGCGGCTCCCGGCGAGCGTGTGCAGCCGGTCGACGTTCTGCGTGATGACGCCGACGACGGCGCCGCGCGCCTCCATCCGCACCACCGCGTCGTGCCCGGCGTTGGGACGGGTGCGGTGAACGTGCCGCCAGCCGACGTGGTTGCGCGCCCAGTACGTCCGCCGGAAGGCCGGGTCGGAGACGAACTGCTGGTACGTCATCGGGCGGCGCGGCGGCGAGTCGGGGCCGCGGTAGTCGGGGATCCCGGAGTCGGTCGAGATACCGGCGCCGGTGAGCACGGCGACCCGGCGACCGCGCAGGAGGTCGACCGCCGCGGGCAGGCCGACGTCGAGGTCGTGCGGCGGCGTCGGGGCGGGGACGAAGCGCGGGGCGACCTGCCGCGGGACGGCGCGTGGCGCCGTCGTCGGCGGGGCGGTGTGGCTCACCGCGACAGGGTAGGCGCGGTGCGCTGTGCCCTGCCTGGCAGGTCGTCTGCGCGTTCGTCAGCTGACCATGCCCCGGCGGCTCGGCCGCACTCGGCGGATCGCGCCCCGCCCGGGAGGTGCGGCCGTCAACGCTCCGGCTGGTCGACGTCCTCGGTGATCGTCTCCCGGCCAGGTGGCTCCGGCAGGGCGGTCCAGTCGGCGAAGCTGATGTCCCGGCCGACGTGCACCGGGCGGGCGAAGGGCCACTCCTCCGCGATCCACCGAGGGAGGGTCTCCGCGAGCGTGCGCTCGAGCTCGGTGCCGACGGCGTCGTCGACGACCCACCAGAGGATCTCCGCGTCCGCGTCCACGATCTTGTCGGGCGGGTCGACGTAGACGCAGCCGAGCAGGTGGGTCTCGTCGGCGTCGAGGACGGCGTAGTTGTACGAGGAGCGGTTCTGCATCTCGTCCTCGTGGTACTCCAGGTCCTCGAGGTCCTGCTCGCGCGTCATGGTGGCGGGCGGCCATCCCCACACCCCGCCGAACAGGCCGAACAGGCGCTCCTGGGAGCCCATGACGGCGACCATGTCGATGTCGACGTCGCTCGCGCGGATCGGCCGTAGGTGGTGCCCGGTCGGCAGGTCGAGCCGCGCGGGGGGCGTGAAGTCGTCGGGAAGCCAGCTCACGCTCCGCACGCTACCGATGCCCACCCGCGTCCCCCCAAGCCTTTATCGCGGGTTCAGCCCTGGTGAGGGCCGGAGTCGCGAGATCTGCCACCCGAAGGGGCGCTGGGCGGGGGCGGGCCGGGTGGAGCGGGTCAGTCGGTGACGACCGGGCCGCCGTCCGCCGCCCAGGCGACGATGCCGCCCTTCATGTCGTAGACGTCGGTGAAGCCGAGGTCGACCATGCGGTCCGTCGCGACGCCGGACCGGTTCGAGGTCTGGCAGTACACGAGGTAGCGGCCGTCCTGCGGCAGCTCGGAGACGAGCTCGGCGAAGTCCGGGGCGGAGCTGTCGATGTTGACGGCGCCGGGCAGGTGGCCGGCGGCGAACTCCTGCGGCGTCCGGACGTCGAGGATGGTCACGCCCGGCTCAGTCGCGAGCTCGGCGAAACCGGCGGGGTCGACGTCGGTGACGGTCGCCGCGGGGGAGGTGGTGGCGGCGTCGTCAGCACCGCACGCGGCGAGGCCGCCGACGGTGAGGACGGCTCCGAGGGCAAGGGCGAGAAGTCGACGCGGCATACCCCCCAGGGTATCAAAGGTCCGACGGCGGGCGTCCAGGCCGATCCTCTACCGTGCCCCGGGTGAGCAGTCCGAGCCGTCGCGCGTCGTGGGTCGCTGCCGCCGTGGCGCTCCTCGCCGGGGTGGCCGTCGCGGTGGCGGTCGGTCTGGGTGCCGCGCCGGACGCGGCGCCGGGACCGGGGTCGGCGGCCGCCGGCTCGCCGGTGGCCGGAGCGGGGGTGTCGGGCACCCGGGTGTCGGGCACCGAGGTCGGGGGAGGTGCGGACCGTGGCGGGCAGGTCCCGACCCCCGGC
>JACIXM010000116.1 GCA_014360395.1 Actinotalea sp. | reverse complement strand
AACCGGTGCCCGTACCCGGTCTCGAGCACGACGTGCCGGCGCAGGTCCGCGTCGATGCGCTCGAGGTGGCGCGGGTGCAGCGGGACCCGCCGCTCGTCGGGCTTGCGGGAGCTGCCGACGACGCCCAGCGTCAGGAGGTCGGTCGAGGCGCTCATCGGTCGGCCCTCGCGGTCGGTCGGGTGCTGGTCATCGCTCCTCCTCCAGGCGACGCTGCCCGTCGGTTCGACGCTAGAGGTGGGAGGCGGTCCGCCGCGCGGGAACGGGGCGCGGGATCGCCGTCGACCCGGCCGGATGAAGGTTCGATGAAGACGAGCGGTTGCGGGAACACCCCGGACGGTGGGACGGTTGGCCGAGGTACCCCAGGGGGGTATCGAGAGGAGCCGATGATGAGCAGCCATCAGGGGCACGACCACCACCGCGGCGCCGTCGCCGCGGAGCACGAGCACTCCGCGGAGCACGAGCACTCCGCGGTGCACGACCCGGCGGAGCGCGGCCACCCCGCGGTGCACGGCGGCCACGAGGGGCACGGTACGCACGGTGGCCACCAGGGTTCGGCTGCCGAGGCGCACGCCGGGCACGGGAACGCCGGTCACGGCCACCACGTCGCGCAGTTCCGCGACCGGTTCTGGCTGAGCCTGGTCCTCGCCGTCCCGGTGGTGTTCTTCAGCCACATGTTCGCCGAGCTGCTCGGGTACATGCCGCCGTCGTTCCCCGGCGCGACGTGGATCTCCCCGGTGCTGGGCACCGTGGTCTACGTCTACGGCGGGTGGCCCTTCCTGACCGGAGCCGTCACCGAGGCGCGGGCGCGCCGGCCGGGGATGATGCTCCTGGTCTCGCTCGCCATCACCGTCGCGTTCGTCGCGTCGTGGGCGACGACCCTCGGGCTGCTGGAGGGGCTGGACTTCTGGTGGGAGCTCGCGCTCCTCGTCGTGATCATGCTGCTCGGGCACTGGCTGGAGATGCGGGCCCTCGGGGCGGCCTCCGGGGCGCTCGACGCGCTCGCGGCGCTCCTGCCGGACCTCGCCGAGAAGGTCACCGCCGACGGCACGGTGGAGGTGCCGCTGCAGGAGCTGCGCACCGGCGACGTCGTCCTGGTGCGCGCCGGCGGGCGGGTGCCCGCGGACGGCGTCGTCGTCGTCGGCAGCGCCCACATGGACGAGTCGATGATCACGGGCGAGTCCCGCCCGGTGCGCCGCGAGCGCGGTGAGCAGGTGGTCGGCGGCACGGTCGCGACGGACTCGACGATCCGCGTCGAGGTCACCGCCATCGGTGAGGACACCGCGCTCGCCGGGATCCAGCGGCTGGTCGCCGACGCCCAGGCCTCGAGCTCGCGCGCCCAGGCGCTCGCGGACCGCGCGGCGGCGTTCCTCTTCTGGTTCGCGCTCGGCGTGGGGGTCGTCACGTTCATCGTCTGGAGCCTCCTCGGGGAGACGTTCGGTGCCGTCGAGCGGACCGTCACGGTCCTGGTCATCGCCTGCCCCCACGCCCTCGGGCTGGCCATCCCGCTGGTCATCGCGATCTCCACGGAACGGGCGGCGCGCGCCGGCGTCCTGGTCAAGGACCGGCTCGCGCTGGAGCGCATGCGGACCGTCGACACCGTGCTCTTCGACAAGACCGGCACCCTGACGACCGGCCGTCTGACGCTCGTCGGGCACGCTGCCGCGGAGGGCACCACCGACGCGGACCTGCTCGCGCTCGCCGCCGCCGTCGAGGCGGACAGCGAGCACCCGGTGGCGCGGGCGATCGTCGCGGCGCACACGGGGGAGCGGCCGGTGGTCGCCGACTTCCGGACGCTGCCCGGGCGGGGCGTGCAGGCCGTCGTCGGCGGCCGGACCGTGCACGTCGGCGGCCCGGCGCTGCTCGCCGAGCTCGGCGCGGGGGTCCCGCAGGACCTCGCCGTGCACACCGACCGCTGGACGGCGCAGGCGGCGAGCGTGCTGCACGTCGTCGTCGACGGTCGGGTCGTCGGGGCGCTGGCCGTCGCGGACGCGATCCGGCCGGAGTCCAAGGCAGCCGTGGACGCGCTGCACCGGCACGGCGTCCGGGTGGCGATGGTGACCGGTGACGCCCGGCACGTCGCCGAGGCCGTCGCGGCGCAGCTCGGCATCGACGAGGTCTTCGCCGAGGTGCTGCCGGACCAGAAGGACGCGAAGGTCGCTGAGCTGCAGGCCCGCGGGCGGAAGGTCGCGATGGCCGGCGACGGCGTCAACGACGCCCCCGCGCTGACCCGCGCCGACGTCGGCCTGGCGATCGGCGCGGGGACGGACGTCGCGATCGAGTCGGCGGGCGTGGTGCTCGCCTCGGACGACCCGCGCGGCGTCGTGTCCGTCATCGCCCTGTCCAAGGGCTCCTACCGCAAGATGTGGGAGAACCTCGTCTGGGCGACGGGGTACAACCTTCTCGCCGTGCCGCTGGCGGCGGGGGTGCTGGCCTGGGCCGGGTTCGTCCTGTCGCCGGCGGTCGGGGCGGTCCTCATGTCGGTCTCGACCATCGTCGTCGCACTCAACGCGCAGCTGCTGCGGCGGCTGGACCTGGACCCGGCACGGGTCGCGGCTGGGTGATGGCACGAGCTGACAGCCCGCGGCCTTCCGCCCGAGATGTCCGATCTGTGCCGTGATCACACGGCTGGCGGACAATGGGGTCCGACCGCGGGGGTGGCCGCCACAGAGAGGTCCACCGATGCGCTCGTCACCGCTCATGCGTGCCCCCGTACGTGCTCACCGTGTTCGACGGTCCGTCCTCATCGCCGCCTGCTCCGCGCTCGCCCTCACCGGCGGGGTCTCGGCGGCCTCGGGGGACGACGTCGTCGAGCTGGAGCCGACGGTCGTCCCGCCGGTCGCCGGGGAAGCCGCCGACCCGGCGACGGATGCGTTGCCGCGACGCTGGTTCGTGGAACTCGCCAGCGGGCCTACCGCGGACGGGACCTCGCCGGCGACGGTGGCGGCCGAGCACCGGGCGTTCCGGGCGGACGCGAAGAAGGCCGGCGTCGTCGTGACCGAGCGCGGTGAGTTCAGCACCCTCTTCAACGGGTTCTCGGTGGAGGTCGAGCCCCACCAGGTCGCGGCGCTCGCGCGCCTCACCGGGGTGAAGGCGGTCTATCCCGTGGAGACCGTCGCCCTCCCGGAGACCGCACCGGACTCGCTCCCCGACCTCGCGACGGCGGTCGACATGACCGGCGCGTCGGTGGTGCACGAGGAGCTCGGGTACACCGGTGCCGGCGTCCTCATCGGCATCATCGACTCGGGTGTGGACTACGACCACCCCGATCTCGGCGGCGGGTTCGGGCCCGGCTTCAAGGTGGAGAGGGGGTACGACTTCGTCGGCGACGCCTACAACGCGGATCCCTCGTCGCCGGCCTACCAGCCGGTCCCGGCGCCCGACGACGACCCGGACGACTGCGACGGCCACGGCACCCACGTGGCCGGCATCGCCGCGGCCGACGGCGCCCTGACCGGGGTAGCGCCGGGCGCCCGGCTCGCGGCGTACCGCGTGTTCGGGTGCACCGGGAGCTCCAGCGCGGACGTCATCCTCGCCGCGATGGAGCGGGCCCTGTCCGACCGGGTCCAGGTCGTCAACATGTCGCTCGGCTCGTCGTTCCAGTGGCCGCAGTACCCCACGGCCATGGCCGCGACGCGCCTGGTGAACCGCGGCGTCGTCGTCGTCGCGTCGATCGGCAACAGCGGCGCCAACGGTCTGTACTCGGCGGGGGCACCTGGTGTCGGCGAGAAGGTGATCGGTGTCGCCTCCTACGACAACACCTTCAACCGCCAGTCGGCGTTCACCGTCTCCCCGGACGACCGGGCGATCGGCTACGCCACGGCCGCAGCGGCGCCCGCGCCGCCGACGTCCGGCACGCTGCCGATGAGGCGCACCGGCTCAGCCACCTCCGTCAATGACGCGTGCGGCGCGGCGGTCCTGGAGGACCTGACCGGTACGGCGGCCCTGGTGCGGCGAGGGACGTGCTCCTTCTACGAGAAGGCGCGCAACGCGCAGAACGCCGGCGCCTCGGCAGTGGTGATCTACAACAACGTCGCCGGCAGCTTCGCGGCGACCGTCGCGGGAACTCCTGCGATCACCATCCCGGTGATCACGATCAGTGCGGCGGACGGCGTGCTGCTGGACGGACGTCTGGCCGGGGGCGCCGTCGAGCTGACCTGGACGGACCAGGTCACGTCCTCACCGGTCCCGACCGCTGGGCTGATCTCGAGCTTCAGCTCCTACGGGTTGGCACCGGATCTCAGTCTCAAGCCCGACCTCGGCGCTCCGGGCGGGCTGATCTACTCGACGTTCCCGCTGGAGCTGGGCGGCTACGCCACGCTCGGCGGCACCTCGATGGCCTCCCCGCACGTCGCCGGCGCGGTGGCTCTCCTGCTGGAGGCGAAGCCGCGCACGCCCGCCCAGGCGGTGCGGGGCATCCTGCAGAACAGCGCTGACCCGGGCGTCTGGTGGGGCAATCCCGGTCTCGGGCTGCTCGACAACGTGCACCGTCAGGGCGCCGGGATGGTGGACCTCGTGGGCGCGGTCACCGCGACCGCCTCGGTCCAGCCCTCGGCGATCTCCGCTGGTGAGAGCGATGCGGGGCCCGTCACGCGGACGCTCACCCTCCGCAACGCTGGACCCACGGACGTCACCTACGACCTCGGCCACGATCCGGCGCTGAGCACCGGGCCGAACACCTTCACGCCGTCCTTCCTCACCGGCTACGCCACGGTGTCGTTCAGCGCGCCGACAGTCACCGTCCCGGCACGGGGCTCTGCCACCGTCGACGTCACGATCACCGCCAACCCCGTCTTGGCGGAGCACTCGCTCTACGGCGGCTACCTGACGCTCACCTCTGAGGGCGGAGAGGTGCTGCGGGTGCCGTACGCGGGCATGGCGGGTGACTACCAGACCAAGCGGGTCCTGACGTCGGGCGGGTTCGGCCTCCCCGCGCTGGGCTGGACCCCGAACGGGGTCAACTTCGGCCTGGTGGGAGCGAACGAGGTCTTCACCCTGCAGGGATTGGACGTGCCGTTCGTCCTCGCCCACCTGGACCACCCCGCCCGCACCCTGCGGGTCGAGCTCTTCGACAGCAGAGGGCGGTCCTGGCACCGGGCGCTGGAGGAGAGCTACGTCGCACGCAACTCGACTGCCCAGGGGTTCTTCGTCCTTCCGATCGACGGCGTCACGGTGGGAGGTCGCAAGACGTACACGGTGCCCGACGGCACGTACTACGCCGTGCTCTCCGTCCTCAAGGCGAACGGGGACTCCGCGAACCCCGATCACTGGGAGACGTGGACGTCGCCGCACTTCGTGATCGACCGTCCGTGACGGCGTGACCGGTGCGGGCCCGCCGAGGTGGGCGGGCCC
>JACIXM010000115.1 GCA_014360395.1 Actinotalea sp. | reverse complement strand
CGTGTGGGGCCCAGCCCGCCACCGCCGTCGCCGGGACGCCCACGTTCGCCGGTTGAGGTCCACGGGCGCCGACGGCTCGTCCGCTCCTGCACCGCCCGCTCAGGGCGGTGCAGGAGCCGGGCCGAGGGGCGGGAGGAACGGGCCGGAGCCCGGGACGCCCGTCAGGCGAGGATCTCGACCGGCGTCCCGAGGGGCAGCCCGAACTCCTCGACGAGGCGGGTGACGTCGGCGTCGTGCATGCGGATGCAGCCGTGCGACGCCTCGGTGCCGATGGACTCGGGCTGGTTCGTGCCGTGGATGCCGATGACGCCCTCGCCGCCGGCGAACTCCTCCAGGACCGGCGAGAAGCCGGAGAGCCCGTACGCGTAGGCGCCGTAGACCCCGCCGGGGACGGGCGGCTGCAGGAGCTCCTTGACGTAGTAGACGCCGCCCGGCGTGGGGACGTCCTCCCGCCCGACACCGATGGGCGCCTCGAAGATCACCTCGTCGCCGCGGTGCAGGAGCAGACGGAACTCGCTGAGCCGCACCTCGACGCGCAGGTCGGTCGTCGTCAGGGTGACGTCGGAGGCGCGGATCCAGCCCGTGCTGCCGTTGGGCCGGACGGGCAGGTGGACGCGCAGCCAGTCGCCCTGCTCCTCGTCGACCAGGAAGGTCATCGGGATCTGGCCCGGCACCGAGACGACCTCCTCGGACCGCAGGACCCGGTCGGCCCCGGGTGCGTCGGGCCCGGCGAAGACGTCGACCGACTCGGCCGTCGCGGTCGCGATCGTCGCGAGGTGCTCGGTGTCCGGGACCGGCTCGGACGTCGGGGCAGCGGTGACGGCGGGCGACGGCGACGCGGCCTCCTCCGCCGGCGCCGAGCAGCCGACGAGGACGAGGGCTCCGACGACGGCGGCTACGACTCGACGCATGCGGTCATCGTACGGATCGCACAGCGAACGCCCGCGCGCCCTGCGTCGGGCTCGCCCGTCGGTCGCACCGCGCTCGCAGGGCGCTGGGTGTCGGCGACGAGGACGGATGTGCCAAGATCATCCATCCACTCGAGACGGGGGGTCCGACATGATCCGACGCACGCTGGCCCCGGCGGTCGGAGCGGGAGCGCTGCTCCTCCTCGCCGGCGCCGCGCCCGCGACCGCCACGCACGCCCCGGTGACGATCGACGTGCGCATCGAGATCGACGACCGGGGGGCTCCTGGCCCGCTGAGCCCGATGCTGTATGCCGTCGAGGACATCGAGATCACCGCCGGACCCGAGCTCACGCCCGACGACCTCGTCGCCAACGAGAGCTCGCTGCCCTGCGCCGGGGTGACGGTCGACCTCGACCGCAGCGGCGAGGTCGTCGTCGCCTGGGACGGCACGGAGCCCTCGTGCCCGGTCCGCCTCGTCGAGGTGACGATCATCGGCCACCCGTTGGCGGGGCCCTACGTGGTGTGGGACCGGCTGCTCGGCGTCCCGACCCCCGGTGAGGAGCCCGTCCTCGACCCGGGCGACCCGGAGCCCGAGGCGCCGGTCCTGGCCGACCTCGGGGTCTTCATCGGCGACTTCGCGACCGTCCTCACCTGGACCGGCCGGGAGGAGGAGCAGGCGTTCCTCGTCGGCGAGGCCTGGTTCCGCTTCGGGCTCGCCGACCACTCCGGGGACGACGACGGCGGCGGGACGGACGACGACGGCGGCTCTGACGGAGGCGGTACGGACGGGGGCGGCGACGACGGCGGCGACGACAGCACCGTGGACGACGGGGGACCGGACGGGTCCGACGGAGGCGACGGCGCAGACGGCGGCGACGGCAGCACCGGCGGGGAGTCCGGCACGGCCGACCCGACGCCCGCGCCCGCGCCGCCGGCCACCCCGACGACGGCGACGCCGACCTACACGGGCTGAGCCGTCCTGGGCCGCCGTCCCCGCTCAGGACCCGGGCGAGGGCGGCGGCTCCGGCATGCGCGCCGCGATGTCGGTCCGGTGGTGCGACCCGCGCAGGCCGATCCGCGCGACGCCGGCGTAGGCGACCTCGCGCGCCGTGGCGATGTCCGCTCCGACCCCGACGACCGACAGGACCCGACCGCCCGAGGACACCAGCTCGCCGTCGTCGGTCGCGGTGCCGGCGTGCAGGACGTGCACGCCGGGCAAGGCCTCGGCGTCCACGACGCCCTCGACGGGGTCGCCGGCCCGGACCGAGGCCGGGTAGCCGTGCGCCGCGACGACGACGGTGACCGCCGCCGCGTCACGCCAGTGCAGCGGCGGCATGGACTCGAGGCGACCCTCGGCGGCCGCGAGCAGCACCTCGGCCAGCGGCGTCGCGAGCCGCGCCAGGACGACCTGCGTCTCCGGGTCGCCGAAGCGGGCGTTGAACTCGATGACCCGCACGCCGCGGCTGGTGAGCGCGAGGCCGCAGTACAGCACCCCGACGAACGGCGTGCCCCGCCGGTGCATCTCGTCCACCGTCGGCTGGGCGACGCGCGCGACGACCTCGTCGACGAGACCCTCCGGCGCCCACGGCAGCGGCGAGTACGCGCCCATGCCGCCCGTGTTCGGCCCCTCGTCGCCGTCGAGCGCGCGCTTGAAGTCCTGCGCGGGGGCGAGCGGCACGACCGTGGTGCCGTCGCTGAGGCAGAAGAGCGAGACCTCCGGCCCGTCGAGGAACTCCTCGACGACGACGGCGCCGCCCGGCTTGGCGAGGCAGTGCTCCGCGTGGGTGAGGGCGGCCTCCCGGTCGTCGGTGACGACGACGCCCTTGCCGGCGGCGAGCCCGTCGTCCTTGACCACGTGCGGGGGGCCGAACGCGTCGAGCGCGGCGGCCACCTCGTCGACCGTGGTGCAGACGTGGGCCATCGCCGTGGGCACGCCGGCGGCAGCCATGATCTCCTTGGCGAACGCCTTGGAGCCCTCCAGGGCAGCGGCCTGCGCGCTCGGCCCGAAGCAGGGGATGCCCGCAGCGCGGACGGCGTCCGCGACCCCGGCGACCAGGGGCGCCTCCGGGCCGACGACGACGAGGTCGGCGCCCAGGTCGGTCGCCAGGGTGGCCACGGCGGCGCCGTCGAGCGGGTCGATGCCGTGCAGCGTCGCGAGGTCCGCGATCCCGGGGTTCCCGGGAGCGGCGTGCAGCTCGTGCTCCGTCCGCACGAGGCGGTGCTGGTCGGTTCGGTGCTGGTCGGCTCGGTGCTGGTCGGTTCGGTGCTGGTCGGTTCGGTGCTGGTCGGTTCGGCGCTGGTCGGCGGGCGGGGCGGACGACGCGGCGCGCGGCCCAGCCAGGTCGGGCGCGACGGCCAGGGCGCGGACGATGGCGTGCTCGCGGGCACCGGAGCCGACGACGAGGATCCTCACGGCTGGTGAGCCTATCCACGCCGCGGCGAGCGCGGGAGGTGGACCGGTGAGCGGACGCGGGACGCGCCGGTGCGCAGGCGCGGACGAGTCGGCGCCGACGAGCGGACGGACGGGCGCGGACCCGTAGACGGACTGGTCCACTCACACGGAGAGGACCCCTGCGGAGGGCCCAGCGGCCGGTGCGGACGGGTCGACGCGGCCCGTGAGCGCGCGTCTCGTGTCAGTGGTCGCACCTAGAGTCGTACACATGTTCGATTCTACCGGGAGGGCGCTGCCGGGTGACGTCGTCACCGCGGCCGACGACCACGCCGAGGCGCTGGCGTACGCGCGCTCGGTGGCCGGGCGGGCCCGCGCTGCCGAGGACCTCGCCGTGCGCTGGGCGCTGGCCCATCCCGAAGCTGCTCGTCTCGCGGCGGCTCGTCCTGGACCGGCGCTGGCGCTGCGGCTGGCGGACCTCGCTGTCGCGCAGGCCCCGAGCGAGGACCTCCTGGAGGCCGTCGGCGCCTGGGAGAGGACGGCCGCCTGGGTGGCCGCGCAGCAGGCGTCGGTGCTGCAGGAGCTCCAGCGCCGCACCGCCGGGTCGACGTGGGCCGAGAAAGGGCTTCGCGACGACGTCGCGGGAACTCTGGCCGTCTCGGGTCGGGCCGCGGGAGTGCTCGTCGACCGAGCCCTGGTGCTGGCGACGGCCCCCGAGGTGCACGACGCGCTCGCCGAGGGCACCCTCTCCGTCCGGAAGGTCGACGTGCTGCTGCGCGACACCGACACCCTGCCGGGACCGGAGGCGCGCCGCGTCCACGAGGAGCTGATCCCCGAGGGGCCCCACCTGACGACCCCGCAGCTCAGCGCCGCGGCCCGCCGCGCGGTCCTGGCGCTGGACCCGGATGCCGCGGAGAAGCGGCACCGGCGGGCGC
>JACIXM010000114.1 GCA_014360395.1 Actinotalea sp. | reverse complement strand
ACGACCCCGCAGCTCAGCGCCGCGGCCCGCCGCGCGGTCCTGGCGCTGGACCCGGATGCCGCGGAGAAGCGGCACCGGCGGGCGCGGGAGGACCGGTGTGTCGTGCTGGAGCCGTCGGCGGACTGCATGGCGGTGATCCGCGCGTACCTGCCTGCCGACGACGCGGCCCGGACGATGCGCGCCCTGGACGCCGTCGCGGCTGCCGCGGCGCCCGACGACCCCCGTGGCCTCGATGCCCGACGCGCCGATGCTCTGGCCGACGTCCTCGGCGCAGTGCTGGATCACGGCGTCACGCCTCACGGGCTGCGACTGCGGCAGCGCAAGGGTCGCGCCCCGCGGCTCAACCTGACGATCAGCACCGATGCGCTGGCCGGCGCCACGAGCGCGCCCGGGTTGCTCGACGGGTACGGCCCCGTGCTGCCCAGCATCGCCCGCCGGCTCGCCGATGAGGCGAGCTGGCACTTCCAGCGGACGGACCCGGCGACCGGCGAGGCGCTGGAGCAGCCGGGAAGTCGGTATCGGCCTCCGGACGCGCTTCGCTCGGCGATCGTCGCCCGCGACGTCACGTGCACGTTCCCGGGCTGCCGGGTCTCGGCCCAGGTGTGCGACCTCGACCACACGGTGCCGTTCGACGACGCGCGAGGCCCCGCCGACCAGACCCGGCGCAGCAACCTCGCGGCTCTGTGCCGCCATCACCACCGGTTGAAGACGCACGGCAGGTGGACGCCTCAGCGGGACCCTCGGTCGGGTGTCGTCGTGTGGTCGTCCCCGACGGGGAAGCCGTACACCCGCGACCCCGTGGCGGCGCCGGGCGAGGCGCCGCCCCCGGGAACGGCTCCTCCCGGCCATGGGGAGGGACCAGCCGACCACCGCGTCGAGCGACCACCTGACCACCACAGCGACAGGCCGCTCGACACCGGAACCGACAGACTGCCCCGGCGGGGGAGGGAACAGGCGCCCAGGACTGACGGCGACGATCCACCCTCACCGATCGATCCGACCGAGGACGGGCCGCCTGCTCCACCGCCCTTCTGAGGAGACGGGCAGCTGGGGCAGCGGCTACCGCAGGACGCGCCCCAGCGCGGCGATCACCTCGTCGGCGAGCGCAGCGGCGTCGTCGGCGAGCACGCTGTCCAGGAGCGCCGCGCAGACGTGCACGGCGAGGGCCCGCGCGCGCTCCGCTGTGCCTTGCTGCAACGGGCCGTAGGCGGCGAGGAACGCCTCGCGCGACTCCCCGACGAAGGCGGCGTACCCGATCATGAGGTCGACGGCCGGGTCCCCCAGCCCGGTGTCGCCCCAGTCGATGACGCCGCTGGCCGCGCCGCGGGCGTCGACGAGCAGGTGACGCAGGTGCAGGTCCCCGTGGAGCAGGACCGGCTCGCCGGTGCGTGGCCCGACGTCGACCGCCAGGTCGAGCGTGGCGATGAGCGCCGGCAGGTCGACGTCCACGCCCTGCTCCTGGAGTCGCCGGAGGCGATCCACCGCACGGTCGCGGTACGCGGCCGGCTCCCCGCGGCGGTTCGGGTCGACCGGCAGCTCGACGCCGACCTGCCGGGCCCGCCGGAGGACGTCGTCGCGCAGGTCCGGGGCGTGGAGGGCGCGCAGGAACCGACCAACGGCTCCCGCAAGGGGGATCCGGGCGCCGTCGTCGAGCCGAGCGACCGCGAGCTCCATCCCCGGGAGCCGCGCAGCTCCCCAGAAGGGGCGCTCGAACTCGGGCACGGGACGGCCGACGTACCGCGGCACCGGGACCGCCAGGGGCAGAGGCCCTGCCCCTCTGGCACCGCGCCCGACGAGCGCGCCCAGCACCGCGAGCTCGCGGGCGGCGAGGGGGACCGCGATCGCCCGGTGGACGAAGCGGAACAGCAGCTCGGGACCGACGCTGAACACCGCGTTGTCCCAGCCCGCCGCGAAGCGCCGCACGGGCAGCCCCGCCAGCTCGGGGAACTGCGTCCGGACGAGGTGGGTGGCGAGCCGCTCGTCCACCGCCACGTCCGGCGCCCACACCGGTCCGGTCACCACGTCACCGCTCGCCGCGTGACCGGCTCCCCGGGAACCTCTCGGGCGAGCACCGGAGCGGCTCAGGTCAGCAGGTCGTGCCGGACGATCGTCGCCTCACGCCCCGGACCGACCCCGATCGCCGACATCCGCGTCCCGGACATCTCCTCCAGCGCGAGCACGTAGCGCTGCGCCGCGGCCGGCAGGTCCTCGAACCGCCGGCAGCCGCTGATGTCCTCCGACCAGCCCTCGAGCTCCTCGTACACCGGCACGGCGTGGTGGAAGTCGCTCTGGTTCTCGGGCATCTCGTCCAGGCGGCGCCCGCCGACGTCGTACGCCACGGCCACCGGGATGCGCTCCAGGCCGGTGAGCGTGTCGAGCTTGGTCAGCACGAGGTCCGTCAGCCCGTTGACCCGGGTCGAGTACCGCGCGATGACCGCGTCGTACCAGCCGCAGCGCCGCGGACGCCCCGTCGTCGTCCCGTACTCGCCGCCTGCCTCGCGCAGCCACTGCCCGGTCTCGTCGAACAGCTCGGTCGGGAAAGGGCCCTCACCGACGCGCGTCGTGTACGCCTTGATGACCCCGACGACCCGGTCGATCCGCGTCGGCCCGACGCCGGAACCGGTGCACGCGCCGCCCGCTGTCGCCGACGACGACGTCACGAACGGGTAGGTGCCGTGGTCGACGTCGAGCATCGTGGCCTGGCCGGCCTCGAACAGCACGGTCTGCCCGGCGTCGAGCGCCTGGTTCAGCACGAGGCCGGTGTCGCAGACCATCGGCCGCAGCCGGTCCGCGTACGACAGCAGCTCCTCGACCGTCTCCTCCACCGTGATCGCCCGGCGGTTGTAGACCTTCACCAGCAGGTGGTTCTTCTGGTCCAGCGCCCCCTCGACCTTCTGGGCGAGGATCTTCTCGTCGAACAGGTCCTGCACCCGCACGCCCACCCGGCTGATCTTGTCCGCGTAGGTCGGGCCGATGCCGCGCCCGGTCGTGCCGATCCGGCGCTTGCCGAGGAACCGCTCCGTGACCTTGTCGATCGTGCGGTTGTAGGGCGCGATGAGGTGGGCGTTCGCCGACACGAGCAGCTTGGACACGTCCACGCCACGGGCGACCAGCGCCTCGAGCTCGGTGAAGAGCACCGCGAGGTCGATCACGACGCCGTTGCCGATGACCGGGGTGACACCCGGGCTGAGGATGCCCGACGGGAGCAGGTGCAGGGCGTACTTCTCCCCGTCGATGACGACGGTGTGCCCCGCGTTGTTGCCCCCGTTGAACTTCACGACGTAGTCCACGCGGGAGCCGAGCTGGTCGGTGGCCTTGCCCTTGCCCTCGTCGCCCCACTGGGCGCCGAGCACGACGACGGCTGGCATGGTGGTCCCTCTTCCTCAGGCGTTCTGGGCCGCCCCGAGGCTACCGGAGCACGACGACGGCGCCCGGCGCGGTCCGCCGCGGCCGAGCCGGCGCTGCGACCTCGCCGCCACCGCGCAGCGCAGCGCCGCACCGGTCAGCGCAGCGCCGCACCCGCTCAGCGCAGCGCGGCACCCACTCAGCGCAGCGCGGCGACCTCGTCGGCCGACGTGCCGCTGTCCACGAGGAACCGTCGGCAGCGCTCGGCCTCGTCCGTCTCCCCGATGGCGTCCGCGGCCTCGGCCAGGGCCAGGAGCGCCCGGAGGAAGCCCTGGTTCGGCTCGTGGTCGGCGGGGATCGGGCCGGCGCCCCGCCAGCCCGCGCGGCGCAGCGCGTCCAGACCGCGGTGGTACCCGGTCCGGGCATAGGCGTACGCCGCGACCGGGTCCTGGGCGAGGGCCTCCTCGGCCAGCAGGGCCCAGAGCAGTGACGACGCCGGTTCGGCCGGCACCGCGTCGCGAGGGGCGGCGCCCGCCGTCACGGCGGCACGGGCGGCGACGTCGGGGTGGTCGGCCGGGAGGCGCGTGGGCTCCGGACCGCCGAGCAGGTTCTCCATGGGCCCATCCTCCCCTGCCTCCGGACCCGACATGCACCGGCCCGGAGGCCGCGGTTACAGTCAGGGATTCCGGTCCGCGACGGCAGCACGGGCCGATGGCAGGGCAGGAGGCCTTTCGCATGATCGAGATCGCGATGTCGTCGGCAACGGCGACCCTGGTGATCTCCGGTGACCTCGATCTCGGCGCGCGGGAGCAGTTCCCCGAGGTCGCGGCCCGCGTGACGGGTCTGCGGCGCCAGCTGCTCGTCGTCGACATGTGCGGCGTCACGTTCATGGACTCCACCGGCGCGGCGTTCCTCATCTCGCTCGCCGACGCGGGCCGCCGCCGCGGCGGCGCGACGGTGCTGCGCGGCTGCGACGACCGCGACCTGTTCGTCCTGGAGGTCTGCGGCGCGCTCGACCTCTTCCGCATCGACGGGGACCACCGGTGCTCGGCCGAGCAGGTGGCGGCGCGCCAGGAGGCCGAGGAGTCGCTCCAGGTCAGCGACGACCCCGGCGACGAGCGGGGCTGACGGGCCGGGAGCTGGCGGTCAGGATCAGCCGGCAGCGGGATCAGCCGCCAGCCGGGGTCAGCCAGCGGGATCAGCCGGCAGCGGGATCAGCCAGCGGGATCAGCCGGCAGCGGGATCAGCCGGCATCCGAGGTCAGCCGGCATCGGGATCACCTGACCCCCGGGAATCACCGCGCGTCCGGGTCCTCCCAGCCCGACGTCGCGCTCCCGCCCGAGGCCCACTCCCCCGGCGTCGTCGTCCGGAGCGCCGCCGTGATCGGGACGGGGCGCACGCGCGCCCACACGAGCTTGCCGCTGCCGGCCGGTCGCCAGCCCCAGTCCGCCAGCCGCTCGACGATCCGCATCCCGTAGCCGCCGACCCTCCCGACGTGCCCGTCCGTCGTGACCGGCGGCGCCGGGTTGGCGTCCTCGACCTCGATCCGCACGCCGTCGCCGGTGTCGTACAACCGCAGCTGCAGGTGGCCCCAGCCGTGCAGCACGGCGTTGGCGACGAGCTCGGAGACCACCAGCTCCGCGCTCGACCCACCGGGGATGCCCCACGCCGCGCAGGTGCGCAGCACGGCCTGCCGCGCGCGGCCGATGGACGCCGGCTCGCTCGGGAACGACCAGCGCCGCACCCGCGGGCTGAGACCCTCGCCCGGGCCGTCGCCCTCTGGGTCCGGGATGCGCACGACGACGACGGCGACGTCGTCCTCCGGGCTGTCGGCCAGGCGCGACAGCAGGTCCTCCCCCACCCCCGCCGCGTCCTGCCGGCCGAACGCCGCCGCCGTCTCGACGAGGGCCTCGAGCCCGTCCCGCATCCGGCGGTCACGCCGCTCGATGAGGCCGTCCGTGTAGAGGACGAGCACGTCCCCCGGCCGGAGGTCCACGGTGCTGGAGGACCGCTCCCCGGTGCCGAACCCGACCATCGGACCCCGGGCGTCGTCGAGCTGGAGGACCTCCCCGTCCCGCACGACCAGCGGGGGCAGGTGCCCGGCTCGCGAGTACGCCGCGGTCCACCCGCCGCTGCCCTCGTCCCGCTGCAGCGTCACGAGCACGAGGCTCGCCGGCCGCGGGACCTGCATGCCGGCCACGAGCTGGTCGACCTGGCGGAGCACCTGGGCCGGCTCCGGGCTGCCGAACGCGTAGGAGCGGACCACCGAGCGCAGCTGCCCCATCGCCGCGGCCGCCTCGACGTCGTGCCCGACGACGTCGCCGACGACGACCGCGACCTGCCCCGGCTCCGGCTCCAGCACGTCGTACCAGTCGCCGCCCACCTGGGCGTGGCCCGAGCTGGGCGCGTAGTACGTCCACACGTCCAGGTCCCGCACGTCCGCCTGCTGCGGCAGCATCGCGCGCTGCAGCGTCTCGGCGAGCCGGTGCTCCCGCGCGTAGAGCCGCACGTTGTCGGCCACCGTCCCCACCCGGCGGGCGATGAGCGGCAGGACGAGCTGCTCGTGCTCGTCGAGCCGGTCCAGGCCCCGCCCGCCGTGCGGCACCGTCACCTGCACGCCGAGCGTGCGCCGCCGGCCCGGGATGGGGTGCACGACCGCCACCGCGCGCTCCCCGCGACCGAGCCGGGCTCGCAGCTGCTCCACCAGCCACGCCGTCGTCTCGCCGACCGGCTCCCCGTCGAGCGGCACCTCGATCGGCCCCTCGAGCGCGCCCTCCAGGAGGTGCTGCACGAGGTCCGGCGCGGCGCGCGGCACGTCGTCGGCAGGCCGGAGTCGGCGGTTGCGTCGCGTGGACCCGCTCTCCGCCACGGGTGCGGAGATGCCCTCGACGGCGCGCAGCCCGCCCTCGTCGAGGAAGTACGCGGCCATCTCGACGAGGTCCTGCTCGAGCAGGCCCGCCACCTCCCGCAGCAGGTGCGGGTCGTCGACGTCACCGAGGATCTGCGAGACGTGCGCCACGACGGCCAGGCTCCGCCGCGCCCGCCGCTCCTCCTCCACGGACCGCTCGAGGCCGCCGGTGTGCTCCACCCGCTCCGTGACGTCGACCTGGATCCCGGCCCAGTGCCGCACGACGCCGTCGTCGTCCGCCACCGGCGAGAGCGAGACCTGGTTCCAGAACGGGGTGCCGTCCTTGCGGTAGTTGAGCACCGTCTCGGTGATGCGCCGGCCGGCGGCGACGGCCTCCGCCATCCGCCGGGTGGTCGCCGGGTCGGTACCGGGCCCGTGCAGCACGCTGGGGCGCTGCCCGACGATCTCCGCCAGGCTCCAGCCGGTCGTCCGGGTGAAGGCGTCGTTGACCCACACGACGGGGCTGCCCGGCGCGGCGCTCGTCAGCACGAACGAGACATCCGTGCTGCGGAGCGCGCGATCGCGGACCGCCTCGAGCTCGTCCGGCGGTGGATTGACCATCATCCCCTACCATCGTCTAGCGTTCGCTTGGACGCCACCTGCGACGACGGGCCGCTGATGGGCCGAGGCCCGACATGTGACGGCCACCGACCGAGGGGAGCGCCGTGCAGGAAGGTAGCGGTCAGACGCCGGACGAGCGCGTCGAGGCCCCAGAGCTCTTGGACAGCCCGGCCACCGCGGGCGCCGTGCCGGAGTCGCAGCCCGGGTCGGTCCAGGTCATCGTCGAGCACCAGCGGACCCGGATCGTGCTCGCCGGCGAGATCGACGCGGACCTCGGCCCCGACCTGCAGGAGGCGACGTCGGACGCGGAGGCCACCGGCCTGCCGATCGACATCGACACCCGGCACGTGACCTTCATGGACTCCTCGGGGATCGCCTTCCTCGCGCGGGTCGCCACGCGGACCGGCACCCGGACCCGGATCCTCCACCCGCCCGAGACCGTGCGGTTCCTCCTGGAGGTGACGCGGATCGGCGAGCTGCTCGAGGTCGTCACCGACGAGGAGCCCGAGCCGGCGCACGACCACGGCCTGCCGACCATCGGTCCCGGTGGGCGCGGCGGTCGCCCGAGCCCGCAGCCTGACGACGTCGCCTGACGCCCTGCGCATCTCCCCCGCGCACAGCACGACCCCCTGAGCACCACCCCCACGCACAGCACGACCCCCTGA
>JACIXM010000113.1 GCA_014360395.1 Actinotalea sp. | reverse complement strand
GTCGATGTCGACGACGACGTCCCCGCACCGCAGCGCGGGCTCGCCGCTCACCAGGTCGTCCGCCGTCAGCTCCGGGCCGGGGCCGACGACGACGTCCTCGGCCCGGTAGACGAGGGGGGCGACGGCCACGCTGTTGAAGCTGATGCTCGCTGTGATCGTGACGAGCTCGTCGGGGCCGGCGGCGGGCACCGCCGCGGCAGCGGGGGCGAGGAGCAGGGAACCGACCGTGGCTGCGGTCAGGCGGAGGCGGGTCATCGGGCGTCCTGTCAAGATCGGAGTTCGTGGGCGGACCGAGCGTCGGCACGTCGTCGGTCGTGGTCAACGCCGTCGGCGGCGTCCCGCCGGGGCGGGTGTGCTCCGGGGAGCGCGCTGCTCCCGTCGTGGGAGCAGGCCGCGAGCGGTCCACGAGGCCCACGCGAGCCGCCCGATCCGCAAGGATGTCGCCCATGGCGACCACGGCCCCGCAGCTGCCCGGCTGGACCCACACGTACTCCGGCAAGGTCCGTGACCTCTACGTCCCGGATCCGGGCTCACCGGCCGCGACCGAGCACAACGACGTCGTCCTCGTCGTCGCGAGCGACCGCATCAGCGCCTACGACCACGTGCTCGACACCCCGATCCCCGGCAAGGGCGTCGTCCTGACGCAGCTGAGCCTGTGGTGGTTCGACCAGCTCGCCGACCTCGTCCCGAACCACGTGGTGACCGCGGCGGCAGGGCCGTCGGGCGTCCCGGAGGGCGTCGTCGGCCGCGCCATGGTGTGCCGACGCCTCGACATGTTCCCCGTCGAGTGCGTCGCCCGCGGGTACCTCACGGGCTCCGGCCTGGTGGAGTACCGGGCGGGCGGCGCCGTCTGCGGCGTGCCGCTGCCGGCCGGGCTCGAGGACGGGTCCCGGCTCCCGGAGGCGATCTTCACGCCGGCGACCAAGGCCGCCGTCGGCGAGCACGACGAGAACGTCACCTTCGAGGCGGTCGCCGCGCGGATCGGGGCCGACGACGCCGCCCTGCTGCGCGACCTCACCCTGGCCGTGTACCGCCGCGCGGAGGAGCTGGCGCGCGAGCGCGGGGTGATCCTCGCGGACACCAAGCTCGAGTTCGGCCGCAGCCCCGGGGCCGCCGCCGACGACCCGGTCGGCACGGTCGTCCTCGGCGACGAGGTCCTCACCCCGGACTCCTCGCGGTTCTGGCCCGCGGACCAGTGGCAGCCGGGCCGCCCCCAGCCGTCCTTCGACAAGCAGTACGTCCGTGACTGGCTCACCTCGCCGGCCTCCGGCTGGGACCGCGCGTCCGACGTGCCGCCGCCCCCGCTGCCCGACGACGTCGTCGCCCGCACCCAGGAGCGCTACCTCGACGCCTACCGCCGGCTGACGGGCCGCGACCTCACGCTCTGACGTCGACCCACCCGGCCCCCGGCCCGACCGGTCCCTGCCGACAGGCGGGGCGGGTCCGCTCCGCCATCCGCCATCCGCCATCCGCCACGAACCCTCCCCGGCGCCGTCCCTGGCGGCGCCTGCCGGCTGAGCCCGCCGGACGTACGCTGCGCGCGTGACGAGCACGCTCCCCACCGGCAGCACCCTCCTGCGGCACGCCCGCGTCGTCCCGCTGCCCGACCTCTCGGGCGCAGCGGGCGACGCGCCCGTCGACCTGCGGCTCGAGGACGGCCTCATCACCGCCGTCTCCGCCCCGGGGGAGCGGCTGGACCCGCGACCGTGGGACGTCGTCGTCGACCTCGACGGCCGCTGGGTCCTGCCCGGCCTGTGGGACCACCACGTCCACATGGGGCAGTGGGCCCTGGCCCGCCAGCGGTTCGACGTCTCCGCGGCGACCTCGGCCCCCGAGGCGGCCGCCCTCGTCGTGTCCCGCCTGCGCGAGCGCGGCGCGGACGACGACTCCCTCCTCATGGCCGTCGGCTTCCGCGACGGCCTGTGGCCCCAGCCCCCGACGGCGTCGGTGCTCGACGACGCCCTCGCCGCGGCCGGCCTGCCGCCGGTGCCCGTCGTGGTCGTGTGCGGGGACCTGCACAGCGCGTGGCTGAGCACCGCGGCCCTGCGCCGGTTCGGCGTCACCGGCCACGACGACGGCGTGCTGCGCGAGGAGGACTGGTTCCCGCTGCTCGCGGCGCTGCAGGAGGTCCCGACCGACACGCTCGACCGCTGGGTCGGCGAGGCCGCCGACGCCGCCGCGGCCCGGGGCGTCGTCGGGATCGTGGACCTGGAGATGGCGGACAACGTGTCGGTCTGGGAGCGGCGGGTCGCGGCCGGGATGACGCAGCTGCGGGTCGCCGCGGGCGTGTGGCGCGAGCACCTCGACCGCGCGGTCGCGCGGGAGCTCGCCACGAGCGACGTCGTCGGCGGGACGCACGGGCTGGTGACGCTCGGTCCCTTCAAGGTGATCAGCGACGGCTCGCTCAACACGCGCACCGCCTACTGCCACGACCCCTACGAGGGCCTCGAGGGCCCGCACGCGCACGGCGCCCTCAACGTGCCCACCGACGAGCTCGTGCCGCTCATGGCGTACGCGACCCGGCACGGGATCCACTGCGCGATCCACGCGATCGGGGACCGCGCGAACGGGCTCGCGCTGGACGCCTTCGAGGCGACCGGCGCGCGCGGCTCCGTCGAGCACGCCCAGCTGCTCACCGACGACGACGTCGCCCGGTTCGCCCGGCTCGGTGTCGTCGCCTCGGTGCAGCCCGAGCACGCGATGGACGACCGGGACGTCGTCGAGCGGTACTGGCCCGGCCGGGCGGCGCGGACCTTCCCCCTGCGGCGGCTGCACGAGGCGGGCGTGCGGCTCGCGCTCGGGTCCGACGCGCCCGTCGCGCCCCTGGACCCGTGGCTCGCGGTGTCCGCCGCGGTCGACCGGGCGCGCGACGGGCGCGAGCCGTGGCAGCCGCAGGAGGCGCTGCCGGTCGACGTCGCGCTCGCGGCGAGCGTGCGCTCGCGGGTGGCGGTCGGGCAGCCCGCGGACCTCACGGCCCTGGACCTGGACCCCCGGACCACCCGCGGCGACGCCCTGCGCGCGATGCCCGTCGCGGCGACCCTCCTCGCGGGCCGCTGGACGCACCGCACCTTCTGACCCCGCTCCCGCCGCACCTCGCGCCCCCCGCCCCCCGCCCCCCGCCCCCAGCGTGCGGGTCATCCGGGTGCGCGGTTCGCGTCCGGCGCCCCGGGGCCGCAGGATGACCCCCATGAAGGCGACGATCATCCACGGCGGCCACGACGTCCGCGTCGAGGAGGTGCCGGACCCCGTCCTCGCCGAGCCCACCGACGCGGTCGTCCGCGTCCTCCTCTCCTGCATCTGCGGCAGCGACCTGTGGGGCTACCGCCGCCCGGGCCCGCGCGAGGGCGGGCCGGCGCGGATCGGGCACGAGTTCCTCGGCGTCGTCGAGGAGGTCGGCGCGGAGGTCACGACCGTCCGACCCGGTGACGTCGTCATCGCGCCGTTCACCTGGAGCGACGGCACCTGCGTGCACTGCCGCGCGGGCGTCCACACCTCCTGCGTGCACGGCGGCATCTGGGGCAACGGCACCGACGGCGGCCAGGGCGAGGCGGTCCGCGTCCCGTGGGCCGACGGCACGCTCGTGGCCGCACCGGTCGCGCCCGGCGACGAGCGCCTGCCCGCACTGCTCACCCTCTCCGACGTCATGGGCACCGGCCACCACGCCGCGCGCGCCGCCGGCGTCGGCCCCGGCTCGCACGTCGCGGTCATCGGCGACGGCGCCGTCGGGCTGTGCGGCGTCCTCGCGGCCCACCGGCTCGGTGCCGAGCGCATCGTCCTGCTCGGCCGGCACGAGGACCGCGTGGCGATCGGGAAGCGGTTCGGCGCGACCGACGTCGTGGCCGAGCGCGGCGAGGACGCCGTGACGCGCGTGAAGGAGCTGACCGACGGCCTCGGTCTGCCGCACGTCATGGAGTGCGTCGGCATGCAGTCCGCGTGGGACACGGCCGTCGCGATCGCGCGGCCCGGCGGCACCGTCGGGTACGTCGGCGTGCCGAACGGGATGGAGGCCGGGCTGCCCCTGCGCCAGATGTTCAGCAGCAACGTCGGCGTCCGCGGAGGCGTCGCGCCGGTCCGCGCCTACCTGCCCGAGCTGCTCGACGACGTCCTGTCCGGCACCATCGACCCCTCGCCCGTGTTCGACCTCGAGCTGCCGCTGGACGCCGCGCCCGAGGGCTACGCGGCGATGGACGAGCGGCGGGCCGTCAAGACGCTCCTGCGCCCGTGAGCCGGGCGGCGATGTCCGCGGCCGACGACGCCGCCGCCCGCGCCGGGACCGAGCGCCCCGCCGGGACCATGCGCGCCGTCGTCGTCGAGGCGTTCGGCGCGGCACCGCGCGTCACCGAGGTGCCGGTGCCCGCGTGCCCGGCCGACGGCGTCGTCGTCCGCGTCGAGGCGACCGGGCTGTGCCGCAGCGACTGGCACGCCTGGATGGGGCACGACGACGGCGTGACGCTCCCGCACGTGCCGGGGCACGAGCTGGCCGGCACGGTCCTCGAGGTCGGGCCCGAGGTCCGGGCCTGGCGGGTCGGCGACCGCGTGACGGTGCCGTTCGTCAGCGCCTGCGGCACCTGTGCGGCGTGCCGCGCCGGCGAGCAGCAGGTCTGCGAGCGGCAGGAGCAGCCCGGGTTCACGTACTGGGGGTCGTTCGCCGAGCGCGTCGCGCTGCACCACGCGGACGTCAACGTGGTGCGGCTGCCCGACGCGATGTCGTCCGTGACCGCCGCGTCGCTCGGCTGCCGGTTCGCGACGGCGTACCGCGCGCTCATGGTGCACGGCCGCGTGCGGGCGAACGACCGGGTCGCGGTGCACGGGTGCGGTGGCGTCGGGCTGTCCGCGGTGATGATCGCCGCGGCGGGCGGGGCGCGGGTCGTGGCCGTGGACGTCTCGCGCGCGGCGCTCGAGGCGGCGCGTGCGGCCGGGGCCGAGGCGGTCGTGGACGCCACCGGCCTGACGCCCGAGGCGGTCGCCGCGCGCGTGGTCGAGGCGACCGACGGCGGCGCGCACGTCTGCGTCGACGCGCTCGGCTCGCCGGCCACCGCCGTGGCGTCGGTGCTGGGCCTGCGCCGGCGCGGCCGGCACGTCCAGGTCGGGCTGCTGCTCGCCGGCGACGAGCGCACGCCCCTGCCGATGGATCGCGTCATCGCCTGGGAGCTCGAGCTGTACGGCAGCCACGGCATGGCCGCCCACGAGTACCCGGCGATGCTGGAGGCGGTCGCCGCGGGGGTCCTGCGTCCGGACCGGCTGGTCTCCCGGACGATCCCCCTCGACGAGGTCCCGGACGCCCTGGCGGCGATGGGTGCCGGTGCCGGCGGCCCCGGCATGACGGTCATCACCCCCTGATCCGGACCGGCCCGGCCCGGCCCGGACCGGCCCGGACCGGCCCCGCCAGGGACGGGAGGCACGGGACGGGCACGGGCCGGCGCGACGCCATGATCTGGGGCCGCATGGTGCGAAGGTCCCTGTCCGGGCGCCGCTGACGTTCCTACGGTGGTCGGATGGGGCACACTGCGCACGTCCTCGACCAGGACTGGACCGCCTACGGGACGTGTGGTCGCGAGCAGCCGGACGCGCTGTTCGTCTCCGGCGCCGCGCAGCGCCAGGCCCGCATCCTCTGCGCCGAGTGCCCCGTGCGGGTGGAGTGCCTCGTCGACGCCCTCGACCACCGCGTCCCGTTCGGCGTCTGGGGCGGGATGACCGAGCGCGAGCGCCGGGCGCTCCTGCGCGCCCGGCCCGAGGTCGAGTCCTGGCGCGAGGTCGTCGAGCAGGAGCCCGACCTCGTCGCCCCGCTCGTCCGGCGCGGGCGCGCCGTCCGTCGGCTCTCGATGGAGCCGACGACGAAGCCCGACGCCGTGCCCGCCGACGACGCCGCGCCCGCCCCGGGAGCCGTCGACGGCTCGGTGACCCGCCGGCCCGCGACGCGGTCTGCCGTGTGCCCCGAGGTGCTGCCCGTGGTGTCCGGCTGACCGGACCGGACCGGCCGCCGTCGGGCCGTTAGGCTCCACGCATGGCCACCACGTGGGAGTACGCAACCGTTCCGCTGATCATCCACGCCACCAAGCAGATCCTCGACCAGTGGGGAGCCGACGGCTGGGAGCTCGTGCAGGTCGTCCCCGGCCCCGACGGCGCCGGTCTGGTCGCCTACCTCAAGCGCCCCACCGGCGAGAACTGACGTGACGGCGCACGACGACGCCGCGGCGGCGGCCGAGGGCCCCGGCGCCGACGGCAGCCCGGTCGGCGGCACCGCCGCCGCGCGGCTGCACGAGCTGGGCCTGACCCTGCCGCCGGTGGCGGCCCCGGTCGCCGCCTACGTCCCGGCTGTCCGGACGGGCGACCACGTCTGGACCTCGGGCCAGCTGCCGTTCGTCGACGGCGCGCTCGCCGTGACGGGACTGGTCGGCGACGGTCCCGACGACGTGCCCCCGGACGTGGCGAAGGGCCTCGCCCGGACGGCGGCCCTCAACGCGCTGGCCGCGGTCGCGGACCTGACCGGGGACCTCGACGCGGTCGTCCGGGTCGTCAAGGTGGTGGGGTTCGTGGCGTCGGCACCGGGCTTCACCGGGCAGCCCGGGGTCGTCAACGGCGCCAGCGAGCTCCTCGGGGAGGTGCTCGGCGAGGCGGGCGTGCATGCGCGCAGCGCCGTCGGGGTCGCCGCGCTCCCGCTCGGCTCGCCCGTGGAGGTCGAGCTCGTCGTCGAGGTGCGCTGAGAGGTCCCGGTTCGGGTCGTGGGCCCGTCGGGCCGGCGCAGCACCACCCCGCCGGTCCCGTCGGGACCGGCGCGTGCTCAGCGTGCCCGGCGCTCCAGCCGCTCGAGGTCGAGCAGCACGAGCGCCCGGCCCTCCCGGCGCACCCAGCGCCGGGTGGTGAAGTCGGCGAGCGCCTTGTTGACCGTCTCCCGCGAGGCGCCGACGAGCTGGGCCAGCTCCTCCTGCGTGAGGTCGTGGGCGACCTTGACGCCGTCGTCGGTCCGCTCGCCGAAGCGGCGCGCGAGGTCCAGCAGCGCCTTCGCGACGCGGCCCGGGACGTCGGAGAACACGAGGTCCGCCAGCGCCTCGTTGGTGCGCCGCAGGCGCCGCGCCAGGGCCTCGAGCAGGTGCTTCGCGACCGGCGGGTAGCGCTCGAGCCAGGCGATGAGCTCGTCGTGGCCCAGCTCGTACAGGGCCGTCTCGGACACGGCGGACGCCGTCGCGGTCCGGGGGCCGGGGTCGAACAGCGACAGCTCGCCGAACATCTCGCCGGGGCCGAGGACCGCCAGGAGGTTCTCCCGGCCGTCGTTGGACCGGCGGCCCAGCTTCACCTTGCCGGACCCGATGACGTAGAGGCGGTCCCCGGGGTCGCCCTCGTGGAAGGCGGTCTCCCCACGGGAGAGGCGCACCAGCCGCATCGATCCGAGCAGGGCCTGCGCCGCCTCGGGCTCGATGCCCGCGAACAGCGGTGCGGAGAGCACCACGTCGTCGTCCACGCGTTCCGTCCTCGCTTCGTCGGCTGCAGTCACGGCCGGCCGTGCCGGCGCGCCCCCGCGCCCATCCTGCCGCAAAGGGCCCAGGTCAGCGACCGTCTCCGACCGGCGATCCGCGGCGTGGCAGCGTGGCCTGCTCCGTCAGGAGCTCCTGCGTGCTCTCCTCGATCGCGGAGTCGAGCGCGTCGCCGTAGCGCGCGAGCATCCGGTCGAGCCGGCGCAGGCGGGTGAGGACGTCGACGACGTCGCCCTCGGGTGCGCCGTGGACGGCCTGCGCGAGCTCGCGCGTGCCGGGGAGCAGGACGGCGGCGTCGGGCATGAGGTCCCACGTGAAGGTGCCGAGGTCCTCGGGGGGCGCGAGGCTCGCGACGGTGAGGTCGAGGCGGGCGCGGACGAGGCGGCGCCAGTGGGACAGCTGGGCCCGTTCGGCGCGCAGCGCGCGGCGGGCGGCGCGTGCGTCGACCGCCGGACCGACAGGTCCGGCGCCCTCCACCTGGGCCAGCGCCATGGTTCCTCCGTGCGTGTCTCGGGGCGCCGGGGCGGGCCCTGTTCTGACCTGGGGATCGACCTGGTAGGAGCGCCTCTTGAGCACGTCAGGTCGATCTTCACCCCTTCGGTGCACGGGTCTCACCCGCCGGCTGCGCCGTCGGGGGGACGCCGGGCACGCCGTGCGGCGCGTCGGTCGGGCCGTCGCGTGCGGACCTGCTCGGGCGGCGGTGCCGGCGCCCGCACGTACGCTGCCGGGGTGCCCGCCCGTGCTCTCCCCGACGACCGGCCCTCGTCGCTCGCCCTGACCCGGCGCGCCCGCAGGGTCGATCGCCTCCTCGCCGAGCGGTACCCGGACGCGGGCTGCGAGCTGGACTTCCGGGACCCGTTCGAGCTCCTCGTCGCGACGGTCCTGTCCGCGCAGACCACCGACGTCCGGGTCAACCAGGTGACGCCCGCCCTCTTCGTGCGGTTCCCGGACGCGGCAGCCCTGGCCGGCGCGGACCGCACGGAGCTGGAGGAGCTCATCCGCCCGACCGGTTTCTTCCGCGCCAAGGCGCAGTCCCTGCTCGGCCTGGCGCAGGCGCTCGTGGAGCAGCACGGCGGTGAGGTACCGGCCCGGATGGAGGACCTGGTCCGCCTCCCGGGCGTCGGCCGCAAGACGGCGAACGTCGTCCTGGGCAACGCCTTCGGGGTCCCCGGCCTGCCGGTCGACACGCACGTGGGGCGGGTCGCCCGGCGGCTCGGCCTGACCACCGAGGAGGACCCGGTCGCCGTCGAGCACGCGCTCGGCGCCCTGCTCCCGCGCAGCGCGTGGGTGATGGCCTCCCACCGCCTGATCATCCACGGGCGGCGCACCTGCCACGCGCGCCGGCCTGCGTGCGGTGCGTGCCCCCTGGCGTCCCTGTGCCCGTCCTCGGGTATCGGGGAGGCGGACCCCGAGGCGGCGGCCCGCCTGGTCAAGGACGGCCCGCCGGGCCGCTGACGGGCCCGCGGGGCCCGGTGCGCTCCGGTCACCCGTGCGCCCAACCGCCGGCCGCGTGCCTCCCGCCGCCCGTGCCGTCAGGTCGCGGTCGCTCCCGGGGCCCGCGGCGCCGGGAGGCCGGCGAGCCACTGCACCAGTGCCTCGGTGGTCGCCTCGGGCGCCTCCTCGTGCACGAAGTGCCCGGCGCCCTCCACGGCCCGGAAGACGTGCGGGTTGCCCACGACCGTCGGCGCGGCCACCAGGGGGATGCAGCGGTCGGCGGTCCCGTGCACCTGCAGGACCGGGACCTCGACGGGCCGGCGCACCGCGGCGAGGTAGCGCTGGCCGTCCACGCGCGGCGTCGAGCGGACGAGCCAGCGCACCGTCTCCATGGCGCTGTGCGCCGCGAACGGGACGCGCGCCGCGTCCCGGTACCGCGCGGCGACGTCGTCGGGGGGCCAGCCGGGCGCGCCCCACTCCCGGAGCATGCGCACCACGAGGTCGCCGCGCGTGAGGCGGCGCTCGGGGAACCACGGCAGCTGGGCGAGGGCGATGCGGCGCGCCGTCGTCCGCGTCAGCAGGTGCCGGGCGACCGCCGCGGTGTGCAGCGCGGCGGGGTGCGGCGCGGACAGCACGCCGACGGCGCGCGTCACCGCGGGCTGCAGGGCGGGCATCGACCAGGCGACGGTCCCGCCGATCCCGTGCCCGACGACGACGGCGCTGCGCGCGCCCAGGGACCGCACGACGCCCGCCACGTCCCGGGCGAGCGTCGGGACGTCGTAGCCGTGCGGCGGCTTGTCCGACGCCCCGGTACCGCGCAGGTCCATGGCGGCGGCCTGGTAGCCGGCGGCGGCGAGGGCCGGCAGCTGGTGACGCCACGCCCACCACGTCTGCGGGATGCCGTGGAGGAGGAGGACGAGCGGGGCGGGCTCCGGGGCCGAGGCCGGGGCGCTGACGGCGACGTGGAACCGTGCGCCGTTCGCGGAGACGAAGCGGTGCCGCCACGGGCCGTCGAGGAGCACGGCGGACGAGTCGGTCACCGGCCGAACCTATCGCGCCCGCCGGACCTCCGGCGTGCTGTTCGCGACGTGCCACCGTCCGCGCGCGACGAGCACCACGGCGCCCAGCAGGGCCGCCGCGCCGGAGCCGACGAGGATCCCCGCCCGGGCGACCTCGGTGCCCGGACCGCCCGCGAAGGCGAGCTCGCTGACGAGCAGCGAGACCGTGAACCCGATCCCCGCGACGCAGCCCGCGGCGACGACGTCGAGCCACCCCAGGCCCGTGCCGAGGGGCGTCCGGGTCACCCGCGAGACCAGGAGCGTCGCCAGGACGATCCCGATCGGCTTGCCGAGAACCAGGCCCAGCGCGACGCCCTGGCCGATGGGACTGGCGACAGCGGTCGCCAGCGCGTCGGGGTCCAGGGCGACGCCGGCGGCGAAGAAGGCGAAGACGGGGACGGCCAGGCCCGCGGAGACCGGCCGCCAGCGGTGCTCCCAGTGCTCGGCGAGGCTGCGGTCCTCCCCGGGCGTGGTGGACGTGCCCCGCCGCGCCAGGGCGGGCACCGTGAGGCCGAGCAGGACCCCGGCGATCGTGGCGTGGATGCCCGACTCGTGCATGAGGACCCACGCGACGCCCGCCAGCGGCACCAGGAGCCACGGGGACGTGACCCGGCGCTGCACGAGCACGCCGAACAGGGCGATCGCGCCCAGGGATCCGACGAGCCACACCCCGGAGATCGAGGTGCTGTAGAAGACGGCGATGACGACGATCGCCAGCAGGTCGTCGACGACCGCGAGCGTCAGCAGGAACGTGCGCAGCGCCGCCGGCAGCCCCCGGCCGAACACGGCGAG
>JACIXM010000112.1 GCA_014360395.1 Actinotalea sp. | reverse complement strand
TCTACAACAGCTACGCCGGCATGATCATCCCGCTCATGGCCGATGCTGCCGGGATCTTCATCATGAAGAACTTCTTCGAGTCCATCCCGCGCTCGGTCGAGGAGGCGGCCCGGATCGACGGCGCCGGACCGTTCCGGACGTACTGGTCGGTGGTCCTGCCCATGGCGCGGCCTGCCCTCGTCACCCTGGTGATCCTGTCGTTCCAGGGGTCCTGGAACGAGCTGGCCCACTTCATCGTGTCCGCCAGCGACCCGCAGCTGAGCCCGTTGACCAAGGGGGTCGCCGGGCTCGTCGCCGGCGGCCTCGGCCAGGGCAGCCAGTTCCCGCTGCAGCTCGGCGCCGCGGTCGTCATGACGATCCCGGTGGCGATCCTGTTCTTCGTCTTCCAGAAGCGGATCATGAACGTGACCACGGGAGCGGTCAAGGAGTGACAGGCAGGCTCAGGGGGAGCCGACCGGGAGGGTGAACCAGACGGTCTTGCCGCCGTCGGGGCGCCGGTCGCTCCCCCAGGCCTGCGCCATACGGTCGACGAGCAGCATCCCGCGGCCGTCGAGGGCCTCCGGTGCGGGGCGCCGGACCACCGGGGGCGCGGCGCCGTCGTCGTCGACCGCGACACGCAGGAGGTCGCCGACGCACCCGAGGGTGAGGGCGACCCGGCCACCCTCGGGGCCGTGGTTCTGGGCGTTGGCCACCAGCTCGGTGGTCAGCAGCAGGAGGGTGCGCTCGGTGGGTGGCGGCCAGCCGTGGTCGGCGACGACGACGCGCAGCCAGGCCCGCACGTCGGCCAGCGCCGCGCCGTCGACCTGGAGGCGCGCGACGACGAGCTCGGTGCCGGGTGCCTCGACGGTGCCGTCGAGCTCGGGCAGCAGCAGCGGGTCCGTGCGCTCAGGTCCCAGGAACACCACGACCTCCTGCGTCGGCCAGGTCGCCGCCGTCCCCGTCGGCAGCCCGGACGTGCGCGAGCCCCAGCACGCGCAGCACCTCACGGGCGCACGTGACGTCGGCGTCGTGCAGCACGAGGGTGGCCCCGTGCTCGCTGCCGAACCGCTCCAGCTCCAGCAGCCCGTGGTGGTCGATGAACTGCAGCTCCCCGGCGTCGACGTGCAGCTCCCCGCCCGGACGGGCGCCGACGGGTGCGACGAGCTCCAGGGTGCGCCCCAGCGCCGACGACGAGGCCAGGTCCACCTCGCCGCGCAGCGTCAGGTCGCGGGTGTCGGAGAAGTACAGCTGGAAAGGGGCTGCACCGCTGCTGACGAGGGGGTGCAGCTCGGCGAAGGCGGCCGCCACCTCCCGGCCCAGCCGCGAGCGGTCGAACGCGCACATCGCCGACATCGGCACCCGCTGCGTCACGTGGTCCAGCGCCGCCTCGTAGGCGAGGTGCGTGGCCTGCTCCCCGGGGGTCCCGACCCAGTCGGTGGAGTCACCGGCGGCCCGCAGGCCGCGGAAGCCCTCGCCGGTCGCCCGACGGGTCCAGTCCTCCCAGAACGCCGCCTGCTCGAGCGGGTCGGCCGGCCCGTCCGGCGGGCGGTCCACCGGCAGCGCGAGGATGCTCAGGGCCCCGGACCGCTCGAGCCCCGGGACGTCGAGACCGACGAGCTCGGCGGCGAGGTCGTCGTGGGAGCCCGTGCCGACCCAGACGGCCGCGAGCCCCTGCTCGATGCCCTCGGCGAGGTAGCTGCTGACGCGGCGGTGGAAGTCGTCGGCGTCGTCGAAGACCCAGCACAGGTGGTCGTGGGCGCCCAGACCCCGGGGGTCGGCGACCTCGCCCGTCGTGCGCATACCCCCCAGGGTCCCATCCTGGCCTCGGATTGACGAGGGTGTCTCGCCGGCGGCTCGGTCGTGGTCGCCGCCAACCCGATCAGTGCCGGCGGTGCAGCTTCATCCGCGGCGGGCGGCCGTCGGGGTCGGCGATCGTCCGGTACGCCGGAGCGACGAGCACCCGGCGCCACCGCGGGACGCCATCGGGGTCGTGCGGGCGCAGCCGACCCGGCGGCCGCGGGCCCTCCCGGCCGGACTCGTGCCACGCCTGCAGCGCCGCGGCGCTGCGTCGCACCGTCTCGACCGCCGTGACCGGGTCGAGCAGGGCGTCGTCGTCGTCCAGGTCGAGGTGCTCGCGCAGCAGGGTGAGCCGCAGGTCACGGGCGAACACGCGAGCGCCGTCGCCGAGCCCGGCGGGGTCACGCGGCTCCCGCTCGTCCCGCGCCTCGTCGACGACCGCAGCCGTCAGCTCGGAGTCGTGCGTCCAGGAGCGGCGGTTGAAGTTGTCGCTGCCGACCGTCGCCCACACGTCGTCGACGACGCACACCTTGGAGTGCACGTACACCGGCACGCTCGCGCGGTTCTCCACGTCCAGGACGAGCACGCGATCCCCGCCCGCCTCGAGCACCAGGTCCAGCGCCACCGCGTGCCCGTGGCGGGACGCCGCGACCGCCAGCGGGCTGTCCTGGTCGGGGTAGCGCGGGACGACGGCGACCAGGTGCAGGCCGGGCTCGCGCCGGAGCGCGGCGGCGAAGACGCGCGCCACCGGCTCGGACCACAGGTACTGGTCCTCGATGTAGACCAGCCGCCGGGCGCGCCGCATCGCCTTGGCGTAACCGCGGGCTGCGCTGCGCTCGCCGTCGGGGGCGAAGGGGTAGCCGGGCCAGCGGTTGGGGTAGGTGCGCAGCAGCTGGACGGTCGCGGTCCCGGCCGGCGCCGGGTCGGGCCGGGTGGGCGGCAGACGCCCGGCGTCGCGGTCCAGCCGTCGGGCGAGGTCCGGGATCGCGTGCCAGGGCAGGCGGGACAGGGGCGCGCGGTCCGCCCAGCGCTCCCGGAAGACGTCCTCGACGTCCCGCACGGCTGGGCCGTGGATCTCCACCTGCGCGTCGTGCCACGCGGGAGTGTCCCCGTACCAGTGCGAGAAGCCCTGCGGCTGGTCGTCGCCGCGGTGCTCCGCGTCGTCGCGGCGGCTGTACGCGAGGTCCAGGCCGCCGACGAAGGCGACGTCGTCGGCGGGGCGGAAGCGGTGCCGCACGACCACGAACTTCTGGTGGTGGCTGCCGAACGGCCGGACCCGCTGGTCCAGCAGCACCTCCCCGCCGTGCTCGTTCACGCCCTCGGCGAGGGTGCGGTTCTGCTCGTGGGAGAACTCCAGCCGGTCCAGGTGGGACCTCCAGATGAGGCCCTTGACGACGACGCCGCGCGCTGCGGCCTCGCAGAACAGCTGGGCGACCGTCGGCCCGTCGTCGCGGAGCTTCTGACCCGGGTCGCCGCGCCAGTCCGCGAAGAGGACGACGTCGCCGCGCTCGGTCGCCTCGACCACCTGGGCCAGGCGCTCGAAGTAGGTGCGGCCGTGGATGAGGGCGCGGACGTCGTTCCCCGTCGTCCAGGCGCGCAGCCGGGTCGCCGGGTTGCCGCGCTGGGAGTCGGTGAGGAGCCAGTCGTGGTGCTCCTCGTCCGCGCGCTCGTCCGGGAGCGCGAACGCCGACGGCGCCGTCAGGCGCACGCCGTCGCGTCGCAGCGGTGGGCGCGAGAAGGACGGCCGGAGCACGGGACCACCGTGGCACACGCGCGGGCGCCCGGCCACGGCTTCCCGGGACGGTTCGCCCGGACGGCCCGCGGCCGGGCGACGGCGGTGGCGTCAGTGGTGCCCGCGCAGCTTCATCCGGGGTGGCCGGCCGTCCGGGTCGACGAACGTGCGGTACGCCGGTGAGGCGAGGACCCGCTGCCAGGTGCTCGGCTCGGCGGCCAGGACGTGCGTGCGCAGCCGACCCGGCGGCCGCTGCCCCGGGCACCCGGCCGCGTACCAGGCGTCCAGCGCCGCGACCCGTGCCCGCAGGGTGGCGACGGCCGTCGCGGGGTCGAGCAGGGCGTCGTCGTCGGCGGTCGTGAGGTCGAGGTGCTCGCGCCACAGCTGCAGCCGCAGGTCGCGGGCGAACACCCGCGCGCCGTCCCCGAGGCCGGCCGGGTCGCGCGGCTCCCGGCCGTCGCGCGCCTCGTCGACCACGGCGGCGGTCAGCTCGGAGTCGTGCGTCCAGGAGCGGCGGTTGAAGTTGTCGCTGCCGACGGTGGCCCAGACGTCGTCGACGACGCACACCTTGGAGTGCACGTACACGGGCCGGCCGGCCGCGTTCTCGACGTCGAGGATGTGCACCCGGTCCCCGCCGGCCTCGTGCACGAGGTCCAGCGCCTGGGTGTGCCCGTGCAGGGTGATGGGCAGCCGCCGCTCCGCCTCCTGCTCGGGGAACCGCGGCACGACGGCGACCAGGTGCAGGTCGGGGTGGGTGCGCAGCGCGTCGGCGAACACCGCAGCGACCGACTCCGACCACAGGTACTGGTCCTCGATGTAGACGAGCCGGCGGGCCCGCCGCAGGGCCTTGGCGTAGCCGCGCGCGACCGTGCGCTCCCCGTGCGGGGCGAACGGGTAGCCGCCCCAGCGGTTGGGATAGGTCCGCAGCAGCTGGACCGTGGCGGTGCCGACCGGCTCCGGCGCCGGCAGCGGCCCGGGCAGCGGGTCCGGACGGCGCTCGGGCAGGTCCAGCAGGTGCGGGACGAGGTGCCACGGTCGCCGCGACAGCGCGGACGGGTCCTCCCAGCGTTCCCGGAACACCTCCTCCACGCAGCGGATCGCCGGCCCGCGGATCTCGACCTGGACGTCGTGCCACGCCGGCCGCCCGCCGTACCAGGTGTTGAACGGCATCCGCTGCGGGTCACCGCGGTGGTCGGCGTCATCGCGCCGGGAGTGGGCGACGTCCAGGCCGCCGAGGAAGACGACGTCGAGCTCGGGGCGGCCGGGGTGGCGCAGCACCACGAACTTCTGGTGGTGGCTGCCGAACGGGCGGACGCGCTGGTCCAGGAGCACCTCCCCGCCGTGCTCGTTGACGACCTGGGCGAAGCGCCGGTTCTGCTTGACCGAGAACTTCAGCCGGTCCAGCTGGGAGCGCCACAGCAGGCCGCGGACGAGGACGCCACGGTGCGCCGCCTGGGACAGCAGCTGGGCGATGGTGGTGCCGTCGTCGCGGACGAGCTCGTCCGGGTCGACCCGCCACCCGACGAAGAGCAGCAGGTCACCGGCACGCATCCGCTCCACGGCGGCGGCGAGGGCCGCGAAGTAGGTGCGGCCGTGCACCAGCGGGCGGACGGCGTTGCCCTCGGTCCAGGTGCGGACCGAGGAGTACGGGTTGCCGCGCTGGGAGGCGGACAGGAGCCAGGGGTGGTCGTCCTCGAGCGGCACGGCCGCAGGGACGGTGAACCGCTCCGACTCGAGCAGCGGCACGCCGGCGCGACGGGTCTCCCGGCGCGGAGGTGCGACCGTCCGGGCCGGCTCGTCGCCGTGCGGCTGGGCACCCTGCCTGACCGAGTAGGTCACCACGTCCTTACGGTCGCACACTCGCGCTGCTCGCGCCGGGTCGTTGGTCCGCGGCGCCGTCGGCCGGGGCTCAGGCCTCGACGACCACCGCGATGACGACCGGGCCCTGGCGGGTCTTGCGCCGCAGGGACCGGTCCACGGCCTTGCGCACGAGCTCGTCGAGGCGGTCGACGTCCTCGAGGGTCTCGCGCGGCGCCTTCTCCAGGGCCTGCTCGACGTCCCGGGTCACGCCCTCGAGCGTCTCCGGGCTGACGGCGACGCCGCGCCCGACGAACTCCAGCGGCTCGGCGAGGCGGGCGGCGGCGACGTCGACGATGGCGACGACCGTGAGCACGCCGTTGTCCCGCAGCGCGCGCCGCTCGTCGAGCGTCTGCTCGTCGGCGTGCCCGACGGTCTGCCCGTCGACGTAGATGTAGTCGGCCTGCACCGCGCCGACGATCTTCGCGGCGCCGTCCACGAGGTCGACGACCGTGCCGTCGCGGCCGATGACGACGCGCTCGGCCGGGACGCCGGTGCGGATCGCCAGCTCGGCGTTGGCGCGCAGGTGCTTGGACTCCCCGTGCACCGGCATGACGTTGCGCGGGCGGACGATGTTGTAGCAGTAGACGAGCTCGCCGGCGCTGGCGTGGCCGGAGACGTGCACCTTGGCGTTGCCCTTGTGCACGACGCGGGCGCCGCGGTCGGTGAGCTTGTTGATGAGGCCGTAGATCGCCGTCTCGTTGCCCGGGATGAGGGAGCTGGCGAGCAGGACGGTGTCGCCGTCGGTCAGGCGGATCTGGTGGTCGCCGTTGGCCATGCGGGCCAGGGCCGCCATCGGCTCGCCCTGGGAGCCGGTGCACACGAGGGTGACCTTGTCGTCCGGCATGGACTCGAGCTTCTTGGCGTCGACGACCAGGCCGCGCGGGACGGTGAGGTAGCCGAGGTCGCGGGCGATGCCCATGTTGCGGACCATCGACCGACCCACGAAACCGACCTTGCGCCCGTGCGCGTGCGCCGCGTCGAGGATCTGCTGGATGCGGTGCACGTGGCTGGCGAAGCTCGAGACGATGATGCGCCGCGGCGCCGTCGCGAAGACCTGGTCGATCGCCGGGGAGAGCTCCTGCTCGGAGGTCGTGAAGCCGGGGACCTCGGCGTTGGTCGAGTCGGTGAGGAAGAGGTCGACGCCCTCCTCCCCCAGCCGCGCGAAGTGGCGCAGGTCGGTGATGCGCTCGTCCAGGGGGAACTGGTCCATCTTGAAGTCGCCGGTGTGCAGCACGAGGCCGGCGGCGGTGCGGATCGCGACCGCGAGGCTGTCCGGGATCGAGTGGTTGACGGCGACGAACTCCAGCCCGAACGGCCCGGCGCGGTGCGTGTCGCCGGCCTCGACGTGGACCGTCGTCGGCGTGATGCGGTGCTCCTTGAGCTTCGCCTCCACGAAGGCGAGCGTCAGGCGCGAGCCGATCAGCGGGATGTCCCGGCGCTCGCGCAGCAGGTAGGGGACGCCGCCGATGTGGTCCTCGTGGCCGTGCGTCAGGACGATGCCGACGACGTCGTCCAGCCGGTCCCGCAGCGAGGCGAAGTCCGGGAGGATGACGTCGACGCCCGGCTGGTGGTCCTCGGGGAACAGGACACCGCAGTCGACGACGAGGAGCTTGCCCTCGTGCTCGAAGACGGTCATGTTGCGGCCGATCTCGCCGAGGCCGCCGAGCGGGGTGATCCGCAGGGCACCGCGGCGGAGCTTCGGCGGGGTGGTCAGCTGCTGGGTCGAGGCGATCTGCACGGGCACTCCTGGTGCTGTCCGCCCGGGGGCGGGACGGTCGGTCTGCTGGTGGTGGCGGCGTCGGCGGCCCGGGATGGGGCGACGTCGTCGTGGTCGGTGCGGGTCCTGCGTGGTCTCAGTCGGTGGCGTCGGCGAGGAGGGGGGCGAGCTCGAGCTCGGGGCGGTCGCGTTGCAGGCCGCGCAGCCGCCACACGTCGCGGAAGAGCGCGAGGCGGACGCCGTCGGAGCGGTGGGCGAGCTCCACGCCGGAGGTGCCGGCGAGCAGCTCGGCGTCGCGGTCGCTCGCCAGCCGCGCGACGGAGTAGCCGAGCGGCTCGGTGCGGATCGGGGCGCGGAACTCGTGCTCCATGCGGAACGCGGCGACCTCGAACTGCAGGGGCCCGACGGCGGCGAGGATCGGCTGGCCGTCGCCGCGCGCCTCGGAGACCAGGACCTGCACGACGCCCTCCTGCTCGAGCTGGGCGATGCCCTTGCGGAACTGCTTGGAGCGGCCGGGGTCAGCGACGCGGGCGGCGAGGAAGTGCTCGGGCGCGAAGACGGGTAGCGGCGGGAACCGGACGGCGGCGCCGTCGGCGTCGTGGAGGGTGTCGCCGACGCTCAGCGAGGTGGCGTTCACCAGGCCGACGACGTCGCCCGGGTACGCCTCCTCGATCGTCTCCCGCTCGCGCCCGAAGACCGACGCCGCGTACTTCGTCGCGAACGGCCGGCCGGTCTGCGCGTGCGTGTAGACGGACCCGCGGCGGAACACGCCGGAGTTGACCCGCAGGAACGCGACGTGGTCGCGGTGGTTGGGGTCCATGCCGGCCTGCATCTTGAAGACGACGCCGCTGAACGGCGCCTCGAGGGGGCGCGGCGTGCCGCCGACGTCCTCGCGGGGGCCAGGCGGGGGGGCGATCGTGGTGACGACCTCGAGGAGCTGCCGGACGCCGATGTTCGTCAGGGCGGCGCCGAAGAGCAGCGGGGTGGTCTCGCCGGCGAGGAACGTCGCCCGGTCGTGCTCGGGCAGCAGGCCGACGGAGTCGAGGGCGTGCTCGACGCGGTCGGGCCAGCGCTCCCGCGCCGCGTCGAGGTCGAGGCGCTCCTCCTCCGCGAGGGTCGCCCCGCCGGGGGCGCGGCGGTAGGCCAGGACGTCGTCGGGGTGACGGGTGTCGAGCAGGCCCTGCAGGTCGCCGGCCTCCCCGACCGGCCAGGTGATCGGGGTGGCGCGGAGCTGGATGCGGTTCTCGAGCTCGTCGACGAGCTCGAGCGCCTCGCGGCCGGGCCGGTCCCACTTGTTGACGAAGGTGATGACGGGGATGCCGCGGCGGCGGCAGACGGCGAAGAGCTTGAGGGTCTGCGGCTCGAGGCCCTTGGCGGCGTCGAGGAGCATGACGGCCGCGTCGACAGCGGTGAGGACGCGGTAGGTGTCCTCGGAGAAGTCGGCGTGGCCGGGTGTGTCGAGGAGGTTGACGACGACGCCGTTCACCTCGAACTGCAGGGCGGCGGACGTGATGGAGATGCCGCGCTTCTGCTCCATCTCCAGCCAGTCGGAGACGACGCCGGCGCGGTTGCCCTTGCCGTGGACCGCGCCTGCCTCGGTGATGGCGCGGGCGTGCAGGGCCAGGGCCTCCGTGAGCGTCGACTTACCCGCGTCGGGGTGGGAGATCACCGCGATGCTGCGGCGAGGGGCCCCGGCAGGGGTCACCTCAGGCGTCGACAGCGGTGCCGACGACGGCGCAGGGGACGCCTCCGCGGGAGCGGGGGCCGGAGGGGATTCGAGCACGACGGCTCAGCCTACCGTCGGTGCGCGCCGGGCCGTGTGGCGGGCTTCCTCCACAGGGGGGCTGTCCCCCGGAGACCGTGTCGGTGGTCGCTCGTACAGTTGTTCGAATCAAGGCGGTAG
>JACIXM010000111.1 GCA_014360395.1 Actinotalea sp. | reverse complement strand
CGAGAGGCCCGACCTGGACCGCACCGCGTTCCGCACCGACCCCGACGGGCGGCGCTGGTTCGCCACGACCGACCTCGGTGCCCTCGACGACGGCGTCCTGCGCGTCCTGGGCCGACGCGACGACGTCCTCGTCACCGGCGGGGCCAAGGTCGCGCCGGCCGCGGTCGAGGCGGCGGTCGCGGGGCTGCCGGGGATCGCCGAGGTCTGCGTCGTCGGCGTCCCGGACCCGGAGTGGGGCCAGGCCGTGACGGCGGTCGTCGTCCCCGGTGCCGGGGACCTGCCCGACCTGCGCACGGTCCGGGACCACGTCGGCCGTACCCTGGGGCGGGCGGCCGCGCCGCGGCACCTCGTGCCCGTCGCGGCCCTGCCCCTGCGCGGGCCCGGCAAGATCGACCGGGTCGCCGTGGCCCGGCTCGCCCAGGCCCACCTTGCCGGCGCCGGCTAGCACCTGGCCGCACCCGCCCGGAACACACCCGACGACGCACGACCGACGCACTGGAGGACGACGCATGGCCACGACCGCCGAGTGGGTCGAGGGCGCACGCCTGCGGACCCTGCCCGCCGCGATCGCGCCCGTCGCCGTCGGCACCGGCGCCGCCGCCGAGATGGGCTCGGCGCACCTCGGCCGCGCCGCCCTGGCCGCCGGCGTGGCCCTGGCCCTCCAGGTCGGCGTGAACTACGCCAACGACTACTCCGACGGCATCCGCGGCACCGACGTCGACCGCGTCGGCCCGATGCGCCTGACCGCCTCCGGCGCCGCCCGGCCCGGGCAGGTGCGCGCCGCCGCGTTCGCCGCCTTCGCAGTGGCGGCGCTCCTCGGCCTGGCGCTCGTCGCGCTCAGCGGGCACTGGTGGCTGCTGGCCGTCGGCGCCGTCGCCGTCGCCGCCGCCTGGGGGTACACCGGGGGGCGCACGCCCTACGGGTACCGGGGGCTGGGCGAGGTCGGCGTCTTCGTCTTCTTCGGCCTCGTGGCCACCCTCGGCACGACCTACACCCAGGCCGACGGCGTCTCCTGGGCGGCCGCCGTCGGGGCGGTGGCGATCGGGCTGCTCGCCTGCGCGCTGCTCATGGTGAACAACCTGCGGGACATCCCGACGGACGTCGTCGCCGGCAAGCGCACGCTCGCCGTCCGGCTCGGCGACTTCCGGGCCCGACGGGTCTACGCCGTGCTCGTCACGCTGCCGATCGCTCTCGGTGCGGTCTGCGCGTTCGCCTCGCCGTGGGCGGCGCTCGTGCTGATCCTCGCGCTGCCCGCGGGCGCGCTGGCGGCGACGGTGCTCCTGGGCGCACGGGGTGTCCTGCTCAGGCCCGTGCTCGCCGGCACCGGGCTGCTCGAGCTCGCGTTCGGGCTCGTCCTGGGGCTCGGCCTGGCGATCTGACGGTCCACCCGCGCTCCCGCGGGCCGACCGGCGGGGTTCAGCCCCGCCCGTCGTCGTCCTTGCCGGCGCCCGCGTCCCGCCCGCTGCCGCGTGCGGGCCCGGAGTCGTCGTCGTCGGCCCGAGGCGGCTCCGGAGGGCCGTCCGAGGACGGGGTGCTGCCGCCCTCGGCGTCGGTCGCACCCGCGTCACCGTCCAGCTCCCGACGGCGCCGCTCGCGCTCCAGCCGCCACAGGAAGTCGGGGTCGTCGTCG
>JACIXM010000110.1 GCA_014360395.1 Actinotalea sp. | reverse complement strand
GTGTCGGCGAGGTTGCGCAGCCCACCGGGGGTCAGGGTCTGGAACAGGCCGGTCGTCGGGACGGCGTCCCCGGTCTGCCCCTGCGCGGCGGCCGGGGCCGGTCCGGGTGCCGTCACGCGGCGGCGGCGGCCCGGGGTGCGCGGGGGTTCCTCGGGGGTGCGACGGGGCTCGTCAGAGCCGGCGCTCGGGTGCACGGGGCCTCCGGGTGTGCAGCAGCGGTGCCGACCAGGCTTCCCGGCGCTCCGGGCCCCAGCGTAGGCCCTGCGCGGACCCCGGTCCCGGGACGTCCCGCCCCGCGGCGCCGGTGCGGGCCGGCGGCTCAGCCCCCGGTCGGGTCCGCGGGCACGGCCGGGGCGTCGGCGCCGGGGTCCGAGCCGCCGGGGCCGGAGCCGCCGGGCCCCGCCGTGCCGGAGGTCTCCCCGCCGCGGCGCGGCTGGGGGTCGAACCGGTAGCCCACGTTGCGGACCGTGCCGATGAGCTGCTCGTGCTCCGGGCCCAGCTTCGCGCGCAGGCGCCGCACGTGGACGTCGACCGTCCGGGTCCCGCCGAAGTAGTCGTAGCCCCAGACCTCCTGGAGCAGCTGGGCGCGGGTGAACACCCGGCCCGGGTGCTGCGCGAGGTACTTCAGCAGCTCGAACTCCTTGTAGGTGAGGTCGAGCGGCCGCCCGCGCACCCGCGCGGTGTAGCCGCCGGCGTCGATGGTGAGGTCACCGCTGGAGATCTCCTCGACGACGTCCGGCCCGTCGTCCGCGCCGCTGCGCTCGATCGCCAGGCGCAGGCGCGCCTCGACCTCGGCGGGGGAGGCGTCCGCGAGCAGGAAGTCCGTGGCGCCCCACTCCCCGGTGACGACGGTGAGCCCGCCCTCGGTGAGCACCAGCACGAGCGGCACCGTCAGGCCCGTGGCGCGCAGCAGGCGGCACGTGGACCGCGCGGCGGCGAGGTCGCGCCGGGCGTCGAGCAGCAGCACGTCGGCGTCGGGCGCGTCGAGCAGGGCCGACGGCTCGACCGGCAGCACGCGGACGCGGTGGCCGAGCAGGCCGAGGGCCGGGAGCACCTGGGTGGAGCCCCCGGCGCTGGGTGTGAGCAGCAAGAGATCCGCCACCGGTGTTGCCTCCTGGGAACGGCTGACCCTCACGCTAGCGCGCCCACGTGCCGCGGCGGTCCGCCGGTTCACGGGCGGGTCCTCGCGCCCGGGCCGCGGGCGGCATCTGAGACACTGCCGTGCGTGCCAGCCCGTCCCGCCCCCGCCGTCCCCGCGTGCCCGGGACGGCTCGGCTGATGGACGTCTCCTCCCGGGCCGTGCTCACCGCGGCGATGGCGGCCGGCGTCGCCGCCGCGGCCTTCGTCGGCCAGCTGCCCCTCGTCGCCGCCGCGGGCGTGCTCACGCTGCTCCTCGCGGTGGGCTGGCCGGTGCTGCTGGACCTGCCGAACCCCCTGGGGACCGGCGTCGTCATCGCGCTCGTCGGCCTCGGCTCCGTCCTGGCCGTCACGGTGAGCACCGGGGCGACGCTCCTGTGGCTCGTGCCGACGGTCGTCGCGCTCGGCGTCCTGCTGACGTTCGTCGCCGAGCTGCTGCGCCGGGACGGGCGTCTGCGGCTGGTCGAGTCCGTGACCGGCACGGTGACGGGCCTGCTCGTCGTGTCGGCGACGGCCGGCTGGGTCGCCGCGCTGCGTGCTCCCGGGGGCACCGGGCTCGTCATCACCGGCGCGGCCGCGCTGGCGGCCTCGGCGGGTGTCTCCGCGGTGCACCTCGGCCGGCGCACCGGGGCCCTGGTGACCACCGCCGCCGGCGTCATCGCGGGGGGCGCGGTGGGCAGCGTCATGCCCGGCATCGCGATCGCGCCGGGATTGGCGCTGGGCTTCGCGACCGGTCTGCTCGTCGCCGTGCTGCACGTGCTCTTCGAGGGCGTCGGGACCCTGCGGCGCGTCCTGGCCGCCGTCGCCGCGCTCGTCCTGCCGGTCCTCGTCGGCGGGACCCTCGTCTACGTGGTGGGGCGCGTCCTGGTCGGCTGAGCCGACCGCGCCGTCCGCCGACTGCGCCGTCCGCCGGCGGGGCTGCCGGGCGTCGACCGGTCGGGCCGTCGACGACCGGTCGGACCCTCAGTAGACGAGCGCCTGCGCCCCGGGCCGCAGGCTCTCCTCCACGAACGTCGCCGCGCCCGCGACGCGGACCCCCGGCAGGACGTCGTCGGCCGTGATGCCGCGGCGCAGCGCGCACTGGGTGCACACGGTCACCCGGCCCCCGGCGAGGACCACCTCGAGCAGGTCGGCGGCGGGCGTGGCGTGCGCGAGCTCCAGCTCGGCCGCGCGCCCGGGCAGCGCGAGCCACGATGCCTCCCCTGTCAGCCAGAGGCTGACCTGCGCGCCGGCGGCGACCGCGGCGGCGCTCACCGTCAGCGCCTGGTTGCAGGCCTCCGGCCGGTCCGTGCCCGACGTCGTCTTGACGACCAGGGACCGGGCGTCGGGCTGAGAGGGGGGCGGGGCGGTCGGCATGGCCGCACTGTACGCACCGTAGAATCGCCGCATGGAGGCCCTGGAGATCTTCTTCATCGGACTGCTCGTCGCGTCGTCGCTGGCCATCGGCTGGTTCGCGCTCTACGTCGTCTACAAGCTGTACAAGGGACAGCGCTGAGTGTTCACGATCCCGGAGGGCCTCGCCCCTGAGGTCTACCCGCTCGCCTGGCTCGTCGGCCGGTGGCGGGGGACCGGCACGGTCGCGTACCCGAACATCCCCCAGACGGCCGTCGAGCAGGAGATCCACGTCGACCACGACGGCGGGCCGTACCTGCGCTGGACCGTGACCACCTGGATCACGCCCGACGCGAGCACCGGCGACGACGGCGAGAAGCGCGTCTGGGCGACGGAGACCGGCTACTGGCGTGTGCCC
>JACIXM010000011.1 GCA_014360395.1 Actinotalea sp. | reverse complement strand
TGGAGCCGGACGGCAGGGTCGTGGTGACGCTGGACGGCTACGGATCCCGGTGGTTGCGCCTGCCCGGCCCGCAGACGCGCCGCCTCGTCTGAGCGGTGACCGTCGGCGGCGTCGCGCCGCCGACGGTCACCGAGCCTCAGCCGATCAGCTCGGCCATCGTGCGCAGGGCGGTGACGTCACCCTGGACGAGGAGCGAGGTCACCACCGTCTCCTCCCAGGCGGCGAGCCGGTCACGGATCGCCGCGCGCGGCCCGACGAGCGCGATGTCCTGCACGAGCGCGGTCGGGACGGCTGCGGCCGCCTCGGCGCGGCGGCCCTCGGCGTACAGCGCCGCCACCACCTCGCACTCCCGGACGTAGCCCAGCCGCTCGACCATGTCCCGGTGGAAGTTGGCCGTCCGTGCGCCCATGCCGCCGATGTAGAGCGCGGCGAACGGGCGGACGACGTCGGCCGCCCGCTCGACGTCGTCGTCGACGACCACGGGGACCGTGGCGCTCACCTCGAACACCTCGGGTGCGGACAGGTCGGCCGAGCGCCGGGCGAACCCCTGCGCCATCGCCTCGCGGTAGAAGCCGTCGACGCTCGGGGCGTAGAAGAGCGGCAGCCACCCGTCAGCGACCTCGGCGGCGAGCGCGACGTTCTTCGGCCCCTCGGCGGCGAGGTGGATCGGCAGGTCCGGGCGCAGGGGGTGGACGGTGGAGCGCAGCGGCCGCCCGAGGCCGCTGCCGCCCTCGTACGGCAGCCGGTAGAACGCGCCGTCGGACACGACGGGCCGCTCGCGACGCAGCACCTCCCGCACGATGCCGACGTACTCCCGGGTCCGGGCCAGTGGCTTGTCGTAGGGCTGGCCGTACCAGCCCTCGACCACCTGGGGACCGGACACCCCGAGGCCGAGGACGAACCGGCCCCCGGAGAGGTGGTCCAGCGTGAGGGCGGCCATGGCCGTCGCGGTCGGGGTGCGCGCCGACATCTGCGCGATGGCGGTGCCCAGCCGGATCCGCTCGGTCCGGCTGCCCCACCACGCGAGCGGTGTCAGCGCGTCCGACCCGTACGCCTCAGCGGTCCAGACGGAGTCGATGCCGAGCCGGTCCGCCTCCAGGACGAGGTCCGCCGCCCCCGGGGGTGGGCCGGCCGACCAGTAGCCGAGGTGGTGTCCGAGACGCATCGCCGAGTCCTCCGGTGGTGGTGGTGGGGCCGTCCCGGACGGGACGGCCTCGGTCGGTGGCGGGACCGGGTCGTCGGGGGCCGACCCACGGCCGGTCGCCGCGATCAGGGCACGGGATCGCGCCGGGCACGTGCGGCGCCCGGGACGCGGCGGCGCACGGCGCGTCGTCGTCGTCCCAGCCGCACGACGGCGACCCCGGCGGCCAGGAGGAGCCCGGCGACCGCGGCGGGCACGAGGACGGCGGCGAGGCTGAGGGCCAGGCCGGCTGCGTCCTCCGCTGCGCTGACGACGGGGACGGCGACGCCGACGGTGCCCGCGCTCAGCCACGGGCGGGCCAGCGCCTTGGCCAGGTGGACGGCCAGGGAGAGGAGGACGCCCAGGGCGACGGGCACCCAGACACCGGTGCCGTCGAGCGCCGTCGGGTCCGCCACGGCGGGCGTGGTCGCCCCGACACCGGCGCCGAAGGCGAGGCCGCCGGAGGTCGGGCGGACGACGCTCTGGACGAGGTCGTTGAGGTGGTCCAGCCCGGGCACCTTGTCGGCGACGACGTCGAGAAGGACCAGGACGGCGAGGACGGCCAGCACCCAGTCCTGGGTGAGCCACTTCCAGCCGACGGGCAGCTCGACCAGCGCGGTCCAGCGGGCCAGGGTGCCCAGGACGAGGAGCGGGAGGCCCGCGTTGAGCCCCGCGGCGGTCGCCAGACCCGTCGCCGTGAGCACCTCGAGCATCCCCCCAGCATGGCAGGCGCCCGCCGTGCGGGCCCGCCTCCTCGCGGCGAGCCGGGTGTCGAAGGTCCGCGGTCCCGGCCGGCGCACCCGTAGGATCGTCGCAGGTCGGGCGCACGTCGCACGGCCACCCGACACGTGGGCAGCAGACGACCCGGACGTCGGCCGGTGCCGGCCGTGCGCGGGTCCGGACAGGAGCGGTGAGACGACGGTGACCGAGCTCGGTGCGCCCGGTGGCGCCCCCGCGCCGTCCGCCGGGTCCCGGGTGCTGACGGTGCCCAACCTCATCAGTGCCCTGCGCCTCGCGCTCGTCCCGGTGTTCGCCGTGCTCCTGGCCCAGGGTCAGGACGGGTGGGCCCTGGCGGTCCTGGCCTTCTCCGGGGCGTCGGACTGGCTGGACGGCTGGCTGGCGCGGCGTCTGGGGCAGCAGTCCCGGCTCGGGGAGCTCCTCGACCCCGCCGCGGACCGGCTGTTCATCTTCGTCACCCTCGTCGCGCTCACGGCCCGGGACGTGGTGCCGGCCGGGGTCCTCGTCGCGGTCGTCGGTCGCGACGTCCTCCTGGCCGTCGTCCTCGTGGTCCTCATGGCCCGGCACGTGGGCCCGCTGCCGGTCCACTTCGTCGGCAAGGCCGGGACGTTCGCCCTGCTGTACGCCTTCCCCCTGCTGCTGCTCGCGCGCTGGGAGAACGCCGTCGGTCTCGTCGCCGGCGTGGTCGGCTGGGCCTTCGCGTGGTGGGGGATCGGTCTGTACTGGCTGGCAGGTGCGGTGTACGTCCGGCAGGCGGTGCGCGAGCTCCGGCGGGGCGGGGTCGGTCGGTGAGCCACCGGCAGCCCGGCGCACCCGACGGCGCCCCGCGCCCCGACGGCCGGCCGCCGGAGCGGGCCGCTGACGCCTCGATGGGCCTGCTGAACGAGGTGATGTACCGCCCGGTGGCGCTGGGGGGTGCCCGGTCCGCCGGACCGCTGCCCGAGGGGGGACGCGGCTCCGCCCGGCGCACGGTGGTCCACGCCCTGCTCAGCGTGCTGCTCGGTCTGCTGACCGTCACCGCGATCCTCTCGCTGCGCGCCCCGGCGGCGGCCGTGGACGAGGGGCGCGCGCTCCTCATCGACCAGATCACCGAGCGCACGGCGAGCCGCGACGCGCTCGACGCGTCGCGGCGCGCCCTGACCCAGGAGGTCGCTGCCCTGCAGGACGAGCTCCTGCGGGGGTCCGACCCCGCCCTGGCCGCCGAGCTGCGGGCGAGCGAGCTGCTGTCGGGTGCCCTGCCCGTGGGCGGGCCGGGCCTCGTCGTCCGCCTCGACGACGGCCCCGACGCCGAGGAGGACCCGGACACCCGCGTCCAGGACGTGGACGTCAAGATGGTGGTCAACGCGCTGTGGGCTGCCGGGGCGGAGGCCATGGCGGTCAACGGCGAACGCCTCACCTCCCTGACGACCGTGCGGACGGCTGGGGAGACCATCTGGGTGAACTTCGTCCCGCTGGTCCCGCCGTACCGCATCGAGGCCATCGGGGACCCGGCGACGCTCCAGACGCGGTTCGCCCGGTCGGCGGCGGCGGGGAGCCTGGTGTCCCTGGAGAGCACCTACGGCATCACGGCGACGGTCACCGCTCAGGACGACCTCGCGCTCCCGGCGGGATCCGGCCGGCGGCTGCGGTACGCGACCTCCCCGGTGGATGTGACATCGTCCGACGAGACACCGATGCAGGAGGGGGCTTCATGATCGCGATCGTCGGGCTGCTCATCGGGGCCATCATCGGCCTCGTGCTGGAGCCGGAGGTCCCCGCCGCCCTCCAGCCGTACCTGCCGATCGCCGTGGTCGCCGCGCTCGACGCGCTGTTCGGAGGGTTGCGGGCGCTGCTGGACGGCACCTTCGACGACCGGGTCTTCATCGTGTCGTTCCTGTCCAACGTCGTCGTGGCGGCCGTCATCGTCTTCCTCGGCGACCAGCTCGGCGTCGGGACGCAGCTGTCGACGGCCGTCGTCGTCGTCCTCGGGATCCGGATCTTCTCCAACGCCGCCGCGATCCGTCGGCACCTCTTCCGCGCATGACCACCGACGAGGCACCCCAGCGCGGCGCACCCGGGGCCCAGGAGGAGCCCCCGGGCACCCCCGCGGCCGCCCCCGCCGCGACCACGCCGGCCAGCTCCTGGCGGACCCTGCGGCGCGTGCTGGCGCCGCGTGCCACCAAGGCGCAGCTGACCGTCGCGCTCCTGGCGGCCCTCCTCGGCTTCGCGCTGGTCGTCCAGGTGCAGCAGCACCGGGACGACGGCCTCGGCTCGCTGCGCCAGGACGAGCTGGTGCGCGTCCTGGACGAGGTCACGCGGCGCGGCGAGGAGCTGGAGAGCGAGGTCGTCGCCCTGCGGGCGCAGCGGGCGGAGCTCGTCACCGGCGCCGACACCGAGCTGGCGGCCCGGGAGGCGGCCGAGCAGCGGGCGCTGGTGCAGGGCATCCTGGCGGGCCGGTTGCCCGCCGTCGGCCCCGGGGTGCGGATCGTCCTGGGCGTGACGGACCGGGCCATCCCGCCGCTGACGCTCTACAACGTGCTCGAGGAGCTGCGCAACGCCGGGGCCGAGGCGGTCCAGGTCAACGACGTCCGGCTGACCGCGTCGAGCTACTTCGTCGAGGGCCCGGAGGGTGTCGTGCTCGCCGACGGGGAGACGATCCGTCCCCCGTACGTCTGGCTGGCGATCGGTGACCCGTCCACCATGTCCAGCGCCCTGCAGATCCCTGGGGGCGCGATGGCGCAGGTTCGCGGTGTGGGGGGCACGACCACGGTGACGGAGGTGGACGAGCTGGAGGTCTCGGCCACGCGCGACCCCGTCGCCCCGCGTTTCGCCACGCCGGTGCCGCCGGAGGGGTGATCCTCAGGTTCGGTGCCGCCCGGGTGGTCCGCCAGGGCCCGCCGGGGCTGCTAAGTGGCGTGGCCTACGCATAGGCTGTGCCTGCACCGTCGCGGACCGCGCCGGGCGCGGGTCCCCGATCCGCGTCGGACCAGGCCCTCGGCGGCAGCCGGAGGAGGGTCGCCGTCGCGGCCGCCGCCGGTCGTCCGTCAGCGGTCCTCCTCTCCGGGAGGGCCATCCGTCGCAGCGGTCCCGACCGCTACGCCGAGGAGGAACCATGACCGAGGGTGGCGCGCAGGACCCGCGCGGAGGAGCGGCGGAGGACCCGCGCTGGGCCTCCGCGGACACGACGATGTCCTTCGGTCCGGGCGTGATCGTCCCCATGGAGCCGGACGTCTCACCGGTGGGCCTGTCGGCCGAGGAGAAGGCGGCGGTCGCCGCGCTGCCGTCGACGTCGGCGCTGCTCATCATGCAGCGCGGCCCCAGCGCCGGTGCCCGGTTCCTCCTCGACTCGGACCGCACCGTCGCCGGTCGCAGCCCGGACGCGGACATCTTCCTCGACGACGTGACGGTCTCCCGCAAGCACGTCGAGTTCGTCCGCGACCCTGCCGGTTTCGTCGTGCGGGACGTCGGCTCCCTCAACGGGACGTACGTCAACCGCACCCGCATCGAGCAGGCGGTGCTGCGGGCCGGCGACGAGGTGCAGATCGGCAAGTTCCGCATGACCTTCCACCCGAGCCCCATGCGCGGCTCCGCACCGGCCGGCGACCCGGGCGCCCGACCGTGAGTGCGGGCTCGGGCGCCGCCGCGGCGCGCCGGGTCGAAGAGCAGGCGCCGCACGGCCCGGGGGAGGACGGCCCGGTCGAGGAGCGCGACAGGACGGTCACGGTGGTGGCGCGGGCCTGGCCGCCGGGGCTGTCCCGCGAGCCCACGATGCGGATCTCCGACGTGCTCGCGGACCTGCGCCCGGACTTCCCGACGGTGACGCCGTCCAAGCTGCGTTTCCTCGAGGAGCAGGGCCTGGTCGAGCCGCGTCGCACCGCGGGCGGCTACCGCCAGTACAGCCCGGCGGACGTGGCGCGCCTGCGCTACGTCCTGCGCCAGCAGCGCGACCGCTACCTCCCGCTGAAGGTGATCGGCGACCAGCTGGCCGCACTGGACGCCGGCGAGGCCGCCGAGCCGGTGGTGCCGCGGCTGGCGACCCGGGACGGGGAGCGCACCGGTGAGGGCGGCCGGGCCCGGTTCACCGTCGGGGCCCTGGCGGGCGACACGGGCGTGGACCCCGCGCTGATCACCGCGCTCGTGGACGCCGGCGTGGTGGACGTCGCCCCCTCCGGTCACCTGCCGGTGTGGGCGCGCGACGTCGTCCTCGCCGCGGCCGCGCTGCAGGAGCACGGTGTCGACGTGCGCCACCTGCGGTCCTTCCGGGCCGCCGCGGACCGGCAGGTCTCGGTCGTGGACCAGATCGTCGCGCCCCTGCGGGCGCAGCGGTCCGGCGGGCCCGCGCGCGCCGCCTCGACCGCCGCCGAGGTGGGGGAGCTGTGCGGGCGGCTGCACACCGCGATGGTGCGCGCCGGGGTGGCCGACCTCGCGCCCTGACGCCCGCCCGGGAGGCCGCGCGCGGACCGGGTGCCGCCGTCGGCCCATCCGACGTAGCGTGGAGGCGTGAGCGACGACCTGGTGGAGCTGGAGGTCCTCGGTGTGCGCCGGCAGGCCCCCCTGGACCAGGTGGTGGTGCTGCTGCTCGACATCGAGGGCCGGCGGTTGCTGCCCATCGTCGTCGGGCTCACCGAGGGGACCGCGATCGCCGCGGCGCAGAGCGGCGCCGTGCCCCCGCGGCCGATGACGCACGACCTCCTCGCCGCGACGCTGGAGGCGACCGGCGTGGGCCTCGTCAGGTCGGAGGTGGTCGCCCTCGTCGACGGTGTCTTCCACGCGGCGCTCGTGCTGGACAACGGCAGCCGGGTCGACGCGCGGGCCTCGGACGCCATCGCGGTGGCCGTGCGGACGGGCAGTCCCGTGCTGTGCGCGCCCGCCGTGCTGGAGGAGTCGGGACTGCCGGTGGAGGAGCGCGGCGAGGAGGAGGAGGTCGAGGAGTTCCGGGCGTTCCTCGACACCGTCTCCCCGGACGACTTCGTCACGGGTGAGGAGGGTGGCCCGCCGGGCAGTGCCCCCTCCTGAGGGCCGCCGACCGGCAGCCCCGCCTACCGTTCTCGGCCGGAGGGTGAGGTTCAACCTCATGGTGAGACACGCCGTCGCGACACGCCGCGGTGCGGGAGGTCCTCCGGTCGTTGACCAGCCCCCGCCGCGGTCCTAGCGTGAGGTCATCACCTCCCGCCCTCCGGGCGAGCGGAGCGCGCAGGGTATGGACGAAGGGGAGTGGCCGTGAGCGGCACCGGAGAGTCGATCGAGAAGTCGTCGCCGGGCATCCCCCAGCGAGCCCAGGGCCTGCTCTTCGGTGACGAGCTGCCCGACCTGGACACCACCACCGGCTACCGCGGCCCCACGGCGTGCCGCGCGGCGGGGATCACGTACCGCCAGCTGGACTACTGGGCCCGGACCGGGCTCGTGGAGCCGAGCATCCGTCCCGCCTCCGGCTCGGGGACGCAGCGGCTGTACAGCTTCCGCGACATCCTCGTGCTCAAGGTGGTCAAGAGGCTGCTCGACACCGGGGTCTCGCTGCAGCAGATCCGCACCGCGGTCGACCACCTGCGCGAGCGGGGGGTCGACGACCTGGCGCAGATCACCCTGATGAGCGACGGCGCGAGCGTCTACGAGTGCACCTCCGCCGACGAGGTCATCGACCTGGTCCAGGGCGGCCAGGGCGTCTTCGGCATCGCCGTCGGCCGGGTCTGGCGTGAGGTCGAGGGCTCGCTCGCCGAGCTGCCCACCGAGCGCGCCGACGACGATGCCCCGGGCACCGGCGGTGTCGACGAGCTCGCCCTGCGCCGGCAGGCCCGCACCGCCGGCTGAACGGTCCCACGACCGCCCCCTCGCCCCGACGAGGGCTGCGACCAGCGCTGTCGTCCGCCTCTCGGACGTCAGGCGGCTCACCTCGTCGAGCCGATACGGTGCTCCCACCCCCGTAACGGACGTGAGGTGAGCTGTGTTCTCCAAGGTGCTCGTCGCCAACCGCGCCGAGATCGCTGTGCGCGGGTTCCGCGCCGCATTCGAGCTCGGCGCGCGGACCGTGGCCGTCTTCCCGCACGAGGACCGGAACTCCGAGCACCGGCTCAAGGCCGACGAGGCGTACGCGATCGGCGAGCCCGGGCACCCCGTGCGGGCGTACCTCGACGTCCAGGAGATCGTCCGCGTCGCGCGGGACTCCGGCGCCGACGCGGTCTACCCGGGCTACGGCTTCCTCTCGGAGAACCCGGACCTGGCGCGGGCGTGCCAGGAGGCCGGGATCACCTTCATCGGCCCGCCGCCGGAGGTCCTCGAGCTCGCGGGCAACAAGGTGCGGGCGCTCCAGGCGGCCCGGGAGGCCGGCATCCCCGTCCTGGCCTCGACCGCACCGTCGTCCGACGTCGCGGAGCTGGTCGCCGCCGCGGAGGAGATCGGCTTCCCGGTCTTCGTCAAGGCCGTCGCCGGCGGCGGCGGCCGCGGCATGCGGCGCGTGGACACCCCGGACCGGCTCGAGGAGTCGCTGCGCGCGGCGATGCGCGAGGCGGAGAGCGCCTTCGGCGACCCGACCGTGTTCATCGAGCAGGCCGTCCTGCGCCCCCGGCACATCGAGGTGCAGGTGCTGGCGGACGGGACGGGGGAGGTGGTCCACCTCTTCGAGCGTGACTGCTCCCTGCAGCGGCGCCACCAGAAGGTCATCGAGATCGCCCCGGCGCCGAACCTCGACCCGGCCATCCGGGACGCGCTGTGCCGCGACGCCGTCGCGTTCGCGCGGAGCATCGGTTATGTCAACGCCGGTACGGTGGAGTTCCTCGTCGACACCGCGGGGGAGCGGGCCGGCCGGCACGTGTTCATCGAGATGAACCCGCGCATCCAGGTCGAGCACACGGTGACCGAGGAGGTCACGGACGTCGACCTCGTCCAGGCCCAGATGCGCATCGCGTCGGGGGAGACGCTCGCCGACCTCGGCCTGGCGCAGGAGACGATCCGCGTCAACGGCTTCGCCCTGCAGAGCCGCATCACGACCGAGGACCCGGCCAACGGGTTCCGCCCCGACACCGGCCGGATCATCGCCTACCGCTCGCCCGGCGGCGCCGGTGTCCGCCTGGACGGCGCGAGCGCTGCGGCGGGCGCGGACATCACCGGCCACTTCGACTCGATGCTCGTGAAGCTGACGTGCCGCGGGCGGGACTTCCCGACGGCGGTCCGGCGGGCCCGCCGGGCGCTGGCAGAGTTCCGGATCCGCGGCATCCGCACGAACATCCCGTTCCTGCGCGCCGTCCTCGACGACCCCGAGTTCCTCGCCGGCAACATCGCGACGTCCTTCATCGAGGAGCGCCCGGAGCTGCTCGCCACCAAGGAGAGTGCGGACCGGGGGACGAAGCTGCTGGCGTTCCTCGGCGACGTCACGGTCAACCGTCCGCACGGCTCGGCCCCCACGGGGCTGGACCCGCGCGCGAAGCTGCCGACGATCGACCTGGCGACCCCGCCGCCGGACGGCAGCCGGCAGCGCCTCCTGGAGCTGGGTCCCGAGGGCTTCGCGCGGGCCCTGCGGGAGCAGACCGCCGTGGCCGTCACGGACACGACCTTCCGCGACGCCCACCAGTCGCTGCTCGCGACCCGCGTACGCACCTACGACCTCGTCGCCGTGGCGCCCCACGTCGCGCGGATGACCGGCGGGCTGCTGAGCGTCGAGGCGTGGGGTGGTGCGACCTACGACGTCGCACTGCGGTTCCTGGGGGAGGACCCGTGGGAGCGGCTCGCGGCCCTGCGGGAGGCTCTGCCCAACGTGGCGCTGCAGATGCTGCTGCGGGGCCGGAACACCGTCGGCTACACCCCGTACCCGACGGAGGTGACGCAGGCCTTCGTGCACGAGGCCGCGAGCACCGGCATCGACATCTTCCGGATCTTCGACGCGCTCAACGACGTGTCGCAGATGGCGCCGGCGATCGAGGCGGTGCGGGAGACCGGCACGGCGCTGGCGGAGGTCGCGTTGTGCTACACCGGCAACCTGACGGATCCCGCCGAGGACCTCTACACGCTGGACTACTACCTGCGGCTGGCCGACCGGATCGTCGAGTCCGGCGCGCACATCCTGGCGATCAAGGACATGGCGGGTCTCCTGCGGCCCGCTGCGGCCAGGACGCTCGTCACGGCCCTGCGGGAGCGGTTCGACCTGCCGGTGCACCTGCACACCCACGACACGGCGGGCGGCCAGCTCGCCACGCTCCTGGCGGCCGTGGACGCGGGCGTGGACGCCGTCGACGCGGCGAGCGCGGCGATGGCCGGCACGACGGCCCAGCCGCCCCTGTCGGCGCTGGTCGCCGCGCTGGAGCACACCGAGCGCGACACCGGCCTCAGCCTGCGTGCCGTCTGCGACCTGGAGCCCTACTGGGAGGCCGTGCGGCGGCTGTACGCGCCGTTCGAGTCCGGTCTGCCCGGCCCGACCGGACGCGTCTACGACCACGAGATCCCCGGCGGGCAGCTGTCCAACCTGCGCCAGCAGGCGATCGCGCTGGGGCTGGGGGACCGGTTCGAGGCGATCGAGGAGATGTACGCCGCCGCGGACCGGCTGCTGGGCCGGCTCGTCAAGGTGACGCCGTCCAGCAAGGTCGTGGGCGACCTCGCGCTGCACCTGGTGGCCCGGGGCGCCGACCCGGCCCACTTCGCGGAGTCGCCGCAGGAGTACGACATCCCGGACTCGGTCGTCGGCTTCCTGCGCGGGGAGCTCGGTGACCCGCCCGGCGGCTGGCCCGAGCCCTTCCGTTCCCGCGCCCTCGCCGGGCGCAACGCGCGGCGGGAGATGGTCCAGCTCACCGACCAGGACCGGACCGACCTGGCGGGGGAGCCGCGCACGCGGCGCGACCGGCTCAACCACCTGCTGTTCCCCGGGCCGACCAAGGACTTCGAGCAGGTCCGGACCACCTACGGCGACGTCAGCGTCCTCGACACGCACCGGTACCTGTACGGCATGGAGTCGGCGACCGAGGTCGAGGTCGCTCTCGACAGGGGCGTGCGGCTGCTCGTCGGCCTGGAGGCCGTCGGCGAGCCGGACGAGCGCGGTATGCGGACGGTCATGTTCACCCTCAACGGCCAGCTGCGTCCGCTGCAGGTCCGTGACCGGTCGGTGGAGGTCGACCAGGACGCCGCGGAGAAGGCGGACCCCGGCGTGCCCGGGCACATCGCGGCCCCGTTCGCCGGCGCCGTCAGCCCGGTGGTGCAGGAGGGCCAGAAGGTCGAGCCCGGTCAGGTCGTCGCCACGATCGAGGCCATGAAGATGGAGGCCTCGATCACGACGCCCGTGGGCGGCACGGTCCAGCGCCTGGCGATCGGAGCCGTCCAGCAGCTGGAGGGCGGCGACCTGGTGCTCGTGATCTCCTGAGCCGTCGCAGTGCCGCCGCCGCCCGAGACCTCAGGAGCGGCGGCGGTACTCCGTGAGCACCATCGAGGCGCCCCACACGAGGACGGCGGCGCCGGCGGCCGCGAGCACCCAGTTCCACACGCTGGCCTCACCGGAGGTCAGCACCGGCCACTGGTAGCCGACGACGATCCCGCCGAGCACGGCCCGGAACGTGCCGGTCCACCACCAGCGCTCGTGGACGGCAGGGGTGGGGTCATCGGTGCGGTCGCGATCGGTCATGGGACAAGCCTGGCAGACGCGGGGAGGCCCGGCGGCCACCCCCGCGGCTGGCATGACATAATGTCACTTATCGGCGGAGTGCCGGGGGCCG
>JACIXM010000109.1 GCA_014360395.1 Actinotalea sp. | reverse complement strand
CTGGCCCCGGGCGGTCCGGACGTCGAGGGGTTCCGCCGGAGGCGGACGGGCGGACGGGCGGGGCGGTCCCGACCCGCGCGCCCGTCCGCCCGCGGGCTCAGCCCGCGACGACGACCCGCTCGTTCGGCACGCAGTGCGTCATCTGCAGGCCCGTGACGTCACGCGGGCCGTTCTTGCCGAGGTTCGCCAGCCGCGCCAGCTCGTCGTCGGACAACGTCTGGCTCGCCAGCGGCGGGAGGTGCCGGACGTCGTCGGCGGTGAGGCCGAGGCCCTCACCGACGCGCTGGCCCAGCTCGTCGTCGCACATCAGGAGGTGCCAGACCATGCGCTCCCGCACCTCGCGGACCGCCTCGCCGATCCCGTCGACGAGGTTGCGCACCAGGTCGTCCTGCTCCCACCGCTCCATCAGCTGGTAGCGCTGACCCGCCTGGGTGTAGTCGTCCGTCCGCGGCAGGCGCGCTCGGGTCAGGCGACCGACGATCTCCGGTCCCTGCTCGTCGTGCGCCGGGGCCGGCGCCTCGCGCAGGCCGCCGGTGATCGACGGCTCGTAGTTGACGTGCGGGTTCGAGCCCGTGGGGTCCACGTGGTACGCCATCGGACCGCCCTGCTGGTTGGTGCGCACCGCGGCCCGCGGCTGGTTGACCGGCAGCTGCAGGTAGTTCGGGCCCACCCGGTAGCGCTGGGTGTCGGAGTAGGAGAACGTCCGCCCGACGAGCATCTTGTCGTCGGAGAAGTCCAGGCCGTCGACGAGCACGCCGGTGCCGAACGCGATCTGCTCGTTCTGCGTGTGGTGGTTCGTCACGTTCCGGTCGAGCACCATCCGCCCGACCGGGCGCGGCGGGAACTCGTTCTCCGGCCAGACCTTGGTGTCGTCGAGGGGGTCGAAGTCGAGCTCGGGGTGCTCCTCGTCCGTCATGATCTGCACCCGCAGCTCCCACTCCGGGAAGTCACCGGCCTCGATGGCGTCGTACAGGTCCTTCGAGGCGTGGCCGAGGTCCCCGGCCTGGATCGCCGCGGCGTCGGCCTCGGTGAGGCTGCGCACCCCGACCGTCGGGATCCAGTGGTACTTGACCAGGTGCGTGTCGCCCTCGGCGTTGACCCACGTGTAGGTGTTGACGCCGAAGCCCTGCTGGGTGCGGTAGCTCGCCGGGATGCCGCGGGGGGAGAACAGGTTGACGAGCATGTGCATCGACTCCGGCGTCTGCGACATGAAGTCGAAGATCCGCGCGGGCTCCTGGCGGAAGGTCACCGGGTCCGGCTTGAGCGCGTGGATGACGTCCGGGAACTTGATGGCGTCGCGGATGAAGAAGACCCCGAGGTTGTTGCCGACGAGGTCCCAGTTGCCGTCCTCGGTGTAGAACTTCACCGCGAAGCCGCGGGGGTCCCGCGCCGCCTCGGAGGAGTCCCGGCCGCCGATGACGGTGGAGAACCGGACGGCGACCTCCGTGCGCGCGCCCGCCTCCTGGAAGAGCTTCGCCCGGGTGTACCGGGAGATCGGCTCGTCGCCCCACCGACCGGTCGGCTCGAAGGTCCCGAACGCGACGGCGCCGCGCGCGTGGACCACCCGCTCGGGGATCCGCTCCCGGTCGAAGTGGCTGATCTTCTCCAGCAGCTGGTAGTTCTCGAGCGTGGCCGGTCCGCGCGCGCCGACCGTCCGCTGGTTCTGGTTGTCGTGGACCGGGTGGCCCTGCCGGGTGGTGAGCACCGGGCGGTCGTCACCCGGGGTGGTGGTCTGGTCAGCGCCGTCGGTCATGCCGTTCCTCTCGTCGTGCGGGTGGTGGTGACGCACGGCGAAGCGGTCCTGCCCCTGCTCCCCCCTGCGCCCGGACGGACCGGCGGCCTCAGCCCCCGCGGCCCCCGTCGGGTCCGGGTCCGGTCGCGCAGGTCGCGCACCGGCCCCAGAAGATCACCTCGGCCTCGTCGACGACGAAGCCGGGAGGGTGCCGCGTGGGCGCCAGGCACGGCGCCGCGCCTTCTGCGCAGTCGACGTCCGCCGTGGCGCCGCACCCCCGGCACACGACGTGGTGGTGGTTGTCCCCTGCCCGCGCCTCGTACAGGGCCGGTCGGCCCGCGGGCTCGATGCGCCGGGCGAGCCCGGCGCCGACGAGGGCGTCGAGGCAGTCGTACGCGGCCTGGGTGGACAGCGAGCCGCGCCGCTCCCGGACCCGGGCGGCGACGTCGGCGACGGTGAGGTGGTGGTCGCCGCCGGCGACGCGAGCGGCGTCCAGGGCTTCGAGCACGGCCAGCCGCGGCGCGGTGACCCGCAGGCCGGCCGCCCGGAGCCGCTCCGTGGACGTCGTCATCGGCTCACCCTGTCACGCTTCCTGGAACGGTTCCAGACAAGGCATCAGCGCCCCCGGGTGCGACGATCTGTGCCGTGCTGCGCGTGATGTTCTTCGAGCCCCGGATCGCCGGGAACACCGGCAACGCCATCCGGATGTGCGCCGGCACCGGTGCGGAGCTGCACCTCGTCGAGCCCCTCGGCTTCGACCTGTCCGAGGCGAAGCTGCGGCGCGCCGGCCTGGACTACCACGACCTCGCGCACGTCGTCGTGCACCCGGACCTCGACGCCGCGCTGCTCGCCGTCGGCCCGGCCCGCGTCATCGCGTTCACGACGCAGGCCAGGACGCGCTCGACGGACGTGGCGTACCGGGCCGACGACGTCCTGCTCTTCGGGCCCGAGCCGACGGGCCTGCCGCCGGAGGTGCTCGCCCGGCCGGAGGTCACCGCGCAGGTCCGGATCCCCATGCTCCCCGGCCGCCGGTCGATGAACCTGGCCAACGCCGCGGCGGTCGCGACGTACGAGGCCTGGCGCCAGCTCGGCTTCCCCGGGGGTGCCTGACACGGGGACGCCAGGGAGGCCGAACGCGGTCGGCCGTCACGGCACCGGGGCGGGCTCCAGGGCGGACGGCGGCTCCGGGGTGACGGTGCCGCCCACGGGCGCCCGTCGCGGGGCGGGCACTCCCGACCACGACGCCGGGACGACCTCCGCGCGCACGGGCCGGCCCGCCTCGTCCACGTGCACGACCACGACGCGACCCGTCCGGAGCACGGCGGTGACGTCGGGCGACGCGCCGAGTGCCGCGGCGACCTCGGACTGCTCGACGTCCTCGGGCCGACGCCGGCGCTCGGCACCGGCGAACCGACGGCGCTGACCCTGCGCCCAGACGACGAGGACGGCGGCGAGCCCCAGGGCGGCCCCGATGACGCCCACCAGGACGCCGGGCTGCACGTCGCCGAAGCGCGCGACGGCCTCCTCGTAGAGGGTGGCAGCACCCGCAGCCCACAGCAGCAGCGTGAGGAGCGGCGCGAGCAGCCAGACGAACCCGGTCCACGCCACGGCGGTCAGCGCCGTGAAGACCCCGTGGCGCACCCGTGGCACCCTCTCGGGCCGGCTGATGACGGCGTCCTGCGTTCTCATCGGAACCCCCGGTCCGGGCTGGTCCAGGTGGCACGGGCCGTCCGGTCCCCGAGCAGGGTCGCGGGCAGGGCCACCACGGTGGTGAGGAAGGAGAGCAGCCAGTAGGCGACCGGGTACCAGATCATCCAGTACAGGTACCGCCCGATCCCGGCCTCGTAGCGTCGGTCGATGAGCAGGCTCACGGTGAACTGCAGCATGCAGACGGCGGCGAGCAGGACGGTCGTCCAGCTCGGGCGCAGCAGGTCCAGCCCCGCCCACTCCGGCACGGGTACCGCGGCCCCGATGCCGTAGCCGACGACGAGCAGCGCGACGGTGAACGCCCACGCCGCGCTGGTCCAGTACTCCGCGACGATGGGCCACATCCGCCGACGGCGCCACAGCCGTAGGCCGCGCGAGTGCTCCAGGGCTGCCTGCGCGCCCCCCCTGGCCCAGCGCAGCCGCTGTCGCCAGAGACCACGGAGCGTCTCCGGCATGAGGATCGAGCAGAGCGCCCGCGGCTCGTACCGGACGTCCCAGTGGTCCATCTGCAGCCGCCAGGAGATGTCGATGTCCTCCGTGACGGCCGACTCGGACCAGTAGCCGACCCGGTGCAGCGCCGTCCGGCGGAAGGCGGAGACGACGCCGGAGACGGTGAAGAGCCGCCCGTAGGTGCGCTGCGACCGCTTGATCATGCCGATGATCGAGCTGAACTCCCCCACCTGGAGCTTGCCCAGGAGCGTGGAGCGGTTGCGGATGCGCGGGTTGCCGGTGACGGCACCGACGCGGGGCGAGCCAGCGAGATGCGACACGAGCCACGGGACGGCGTACTCGTCCAGGAGCGCGTCGCCGTCGACGCACACCAGGTACTCGCTGCGCGCGGCGAGCGCACCCATCCTCAGCGCCGCCGCCTTGCCCTGGTTGGTCGCGAGGTGGATGACCCGCAGGCGCGGCTCCTGCTCGGCGAGACGGTCCAGCACGGCCCCCGTGTCGTCCGTGCTGCCGTCGTCGATCGCGATGACGTCGAGGTCCGGGTAGCGCTGCTCGAGCACCGCAGCGATGGTCTCCGCGGCATGGGGGCCCTCGTCGTGGCACGGGATGAGGACCGTGACCGGGGGGTAGGGGTCGAGGGCGGGCGGCAGCTCGACCGGCGCCTGACCCCGCTCCCGGCGGAGGAAGAAGTACAGGCCACCGACGATCCACGTGATCGCCATGACGACGGGGTACCCGAGGGCGAACAACCCCAGCCCTCTGACGAGGGCGTCGATCTCCACAGCGCCTCCGAGGAGTCGCGGACGACGGTGCGCCCGGTGCCGACGATCGGCACCCTGCACGTCGGAGTGGGACACCGTGTCCTGAGGCCCGAGAGGGTCTTTTCACCCGCCCTGACCGGCTCCGTCACCCGACTGCGCGTCCGGCGCCGTCTCGCGCGCACGACGGAGCCCGGGCCGCGAGGATGGCTCGCGACCCGGGCTCGTCGTCGGTCGTGCTCGTCCGGTCCGTCAGGACTGCGGACCGGCCTCCCCGGGGGCGTCGTCCGTCGTCGTCAGCGGCGGCATGGAGGAGACGGCGACGCCGACCGGCTCGGCGCCCGCGGTGTCCCCCTCCTTGCCGATGCCGCGGAAGATGAACTCCCCGAGCAGGCCCTCGCCCTGGGCGTCGACCACGACGGTCTGGCCCGGGCGGAGCTCGCCGAAGAGGATCTTCTCCGACAGCGCGTCCTCGATCTCCCGCTGGATCGCGCGGCGCAGCGGGCGCGCACCGAGGACGGGGTCGTACCCCTTCTCGGCGAGCAGCTGCTTCGCGGCCGGCGTGAGCTCGATGCCCATGTCCTTGTCCTTCAGCCGCAGCGCCAGGCGGGCGATCATCAGGTCGACGATCTGGATGATCTCGTCCTGCGTCAGCTGCGGGAACACGACCACGTCGTCGACGCGGTTGAGGAACTCGGGCCGGAAGTGCTGCTTGAGCTCGTCGTTGACCTTGGCCTTCATCCGCTCGTAGGACGTCGACAGGTCGCCGCCGGCCTGGAAGCCGGTCTGGACGCCCTTGGCGATGTCCCGCGTGCCGAGGTTGGTGGTCATGATGATCACGGTGTTCTTGAAGTCGACCACCCGGCCCTGGGAGTCGGTCAGGCGACCGTCCTCGAGGATCTGCAGCAGCGAGTTGAAGATGTCCGCGTGGGCCTTCTCGACCTCGTCGAAGAGCACGACCGAGAACGGCCGGCGGCGCACCTTCTCGGTGAGCTGGCCGCCCTCGTCGTACCCGACGTAGCCGGGGGGCGAGCCGAACAGCCGCGAGACCGTGTGCTTCTCGGAGAACTCGCTCATGTCGAGCTGGATGAGCGCGTCCTCGTCCCCGAAGAGGAACTCGGCGAGCGCCTTGGCCAGCTCGGTCTTCCCGACGCCGGTCGGGCCGGCGAAGATGAACGACCCGCCGGGACGCTTCGGGTCCTTCAGGCCCGCCCGCGTACGGCGGATCGCCTGCGACAGCGCCTTGATCGCGTCCTGCTGGCCGACGATCCGCTTGTGCAGCTCGTCCTCCATGTGCAGCAGGCGGCTGGACTCCTCCTCGGTGAGCTTGAACACCGGGATGCCGGTGGACAGCGCCAGCACCTCGGCGATGAGCTCCTCGTCCACCTCGGCGACCGTGTCGAGGTCACCGGACTTCCAGGCCTTCTCCTTCTCGGCCCGCTGCACGCCGAGCTGCTTCTCGACGTCGCGCAGGCGCGCGGCCTTCTCGAAGTCCTGCTCGTCGATCGCCGACTCCTTGTCGCGGCGCGCCTCGGCGATCTTCTCGTCGAGCTCGCGCAGCTCCGGCGGGGCGGTCATCCGGCGGATGCGCAGACGCGCGCCCGCCTCGTCGATGAGGTCGATCGCCTTGTCCGGCAGGAACCGGTCGTTGACGTAGCGGTCCGCCAGCTGCGCGGCGGCCACGAGCGCGCCGTCGGTGATCGACACCCGGTGGTGCGCCTCGTAGCGGTCCCGCAGGCCCTTGAGGATCTCGATCGCATGCTTGAGGTTCGGCTCCGCGACCTGGATCGGCTGGAACCGGCGCTCCAGCGCCGCGTCCTTCTCGACGTGCTTGCGGTACTCCTCCAGCGTCGTCGCGCCGATGGTCTGCAGCTCACCGCGGGCGAGCATCGGCTTGAGGATGCTCGCCGCGTCGATCGCACCCTCGGCGGCACCGGCCCCGACGAGGGTGTGGATCTCGTCGATGAACAGGATGATGTCGCCGCGGGTGCGGATCTCCTTGAGGACCTTCTTCAGCCGCTCCTCGAAGTCACCGCGGTACCGGGAGCCGGCGACCAGGGCGCCGAGGTCGAGGGTGTACAGCTGCTTGTCCTTGAGCGTCTCGGGCACGTCGCCGCGGACGATGTCCTGGGCGAGGCCCTCGACGACGGCGGTCTTGCCGACGCCGGGCTCCCCGATGAGGACCGGGTTGTTCTTGGTGCGGCGGGACAGGACCTGCATGACCCGCTCGATCTCCTTCTCGCGCCCGATGACCGGGTCGAGCTTGCCCTCGCGCGCGGCCTGCGTGAGGTTGCGGCCGAACTGGTCGAGCACGGCCGAGCCGGACGGCTGACCCTCCGCGGGACCGCCGGAGGCCACGGGCTCCTTGCCCTGGTAGCCGGAAAGGAGCTGGATGACCTGCTGGCGCACGCGGTTGAGGTCCGCGCCGAGCTTGTTGAGGACCTGCGCAGCGACGCCCTCCCCCTCGCGGATGAGGCCGAGGAGGATGTGCTCGGTGCCGATGTAGTTGTGGCCCAGCTGCAGGGCCTCGCGCAGGGACAGCTCGAGGACCTTCTTCGCGCGCGGCGTGAAGGGGATGTGACCCGAGGGGGCCTGCTGGCCCTCGCCGATGATCTCCTGGACCTGCGAGCGGACGGCGTCCAGGGAGATGCCGAGCGACTCCAGGGCCTTGGCGGCGACGCCCTCGCCCTCGTGGATGAGCCCGAGCAGGATGTGCTCGGTCCCGATGTAGTTGTGGTTGAGCATCCTCGCCTCTTCCTGGGCGAGGACGACCACGCGACGGGCACGGTCGGTGAATCTCTCGAACATCTGCGCTCCTTGCCAGGGATGTCGTCCTGCCAGGCTAACGGCGGGGGTACCACCGCACTGCCCGTGTTCGCCGCAGGCGTGATCCGATCACCGACCGCCCGGGGGCCGATCCGGTCAGGCGGTCAGGGCGCTCTCGAAGGCCCGCAGGGCGGCATGGGAGAACAGCACGAAGCGCACGAGCTCGACCTCCGCGCCGACGGCGGCGTGCCGGCGGACCTCCGCGACGGCGATCCGCGCCACCTCCGTGACCTCCCAGCCGTAGACGCCCGCGCTCACCGCGGGGAAGGCGACGGACCGCGCGCCGACGTCGGCCGCGACGTCGAGCGAGCGCCGGAAGCACGACGCCAGCAGCGCCGGGTCGCTCTGGCCGGCGTGGCGGTTCGGCCCGACCGTGTGGATGACCCAGGTCGCCGGGAGCTCCCCGGCACCGGTGGCGACGGCCTCACCGACCGGGAGGCCCTGGGGCAGCGCCGCCCGGCGCAGCGCCCGGCACTGCGCCAGCAGCGCCGGCCCGGCCGCCGCGTGGATCGCCCCGTCGACGCCACCGCCGCCGAGCAGCGAGGAGTTCGCCGCGTTGACGACGGCGTCCACCCGCTGCCGCGTGATGTCGCCGTGCACCGCCTCGACCGTCGTCCCCGTCATGCCCCCAGTCTTGCTCCCCGGGCGCGCCGGCACCGCTGGACCGCCCCACCGGCCGGGTCCTCAGCCGTCGGTCGCGTTCCGGGGCGGACACGGCACGCGGCCGGGCCCGCGCTGTGGTCGAATCGGTACGACCGGTTCTCTGCCGGTCCCGACGACGTGAGGAGCACCCGTGCAGCAGCGCACCATCGGCGACCGCACCGTCAGCGCGGTCGGCCTGGGCGGCATGCCCATGTCCATCGAGGGCCGGCCCGACGAGGCCCGCTCGATCGCCACGATCCACGCCGCCCTCGACGCCGGCGTGACGTTCATCGACACCGCGGACGCCTACCACCAGGACCCCACCGACGTCGGGCACAACGAGCTCCTCATCGCCAAGGCGCTGCGCCTCGCGGGCGCGTCCGCCGACGACGTCCTCGTGGCCACCAAGGGCGGGCACCGCCGCCCGGGCGACGGCTCCTGGTACGTGCAGGGCGACCCCGCCTACCTCAGGAAGGCCTGCGAGGCGTCGCTCCAGCGGCTCGACACCGAGGCGATCGGGCTCTACCAGTTCCACCGTCCCGACCCCGCCGTGCCCTACGAGGAGTCCGTCGGCGCGATCCGCGACCTGCTGGACGAGGGCAAGATCCGCATGGCCGGGATCTCCAACGCCGACCCGGAGCAGATCCGCCTCGCCCAGGAGGTCCTGGGCGGCCGGCTCGCGTCGGTGCAGAACCAGTTCTCCCCCGCCTTCCGCAGCAGCGAGCCGGAGCTCGAGCTCTGCGCGGAGCTCGGCATCGCGTTCCTGCCCTGGAGCCCGCTGGGCGGCATCTCACGCGCGGGCGAGCTCGGGGAGCGGCACGCGGCGTTCGCCGAGGTGGCCGCCGAGCGCGGCGTGAGCCCCTACCAGGTGACGCTCGCCTGGGAGCTGGCGAAGGCGCCGGTCGTCATCCCGATCCCCGGAGCGAGCCGGCCCCGGAGCATCCAGGACTCGGCGGCCGCCGCGGACCTCGAGCTCACGGCCGAGGAGCTGGCCCGCCTCGACGCGGCCTGACGGGGCTACGCCTCCAGGAGGATCGTCACCGGCCCGTCGTTGACGAGCTCGACCTGCATCATCGCGCCGAAGCGCCCGGTCTCGACGCGCAGCCCCCGCTCGCGCAGCTTCGCCACGACGGCCTCCACGAGCGGCTCGGCGACCGGCCCGGGCGCCGCGGCGTTCCAGGTCGGCCGCCGGCCCTTGCGGGTGTCCGCGTAGAGGGTGAACTGGCTGACGACGAGCACCGGGGCGCCGACGTCGACGGCCGCCTGCTCGTCGCGCAGGATCCGCAGCTCGGCGACCTTGCGCGCGACGAGGTCGACCTGGGCCGGGCCGTCGTCGTGGGTCGCGCCCACGAGCACGACGAGCCCCGGCTCGTCGATCGCGCCGACGACCTCGCCGTCGACCGTCACCGCCGCCCGCGTGACCCGCTGCACGACCGCCCGCATCAGCCCTCCTCGGCCATCCGCTCGTCCGTCCCCGGCGCCGCGTGCCACGCCGCCGCCCAGCCGGTCACGACCTCGCCGACCGGCGCCCCGTGCCCGAGCACCGGGGTGTACCCGACCTCCCGCACCGCCGCCAGGACGGCGTCGTCGACCGGTTCGCCGCGGTGCGCGGCGGCGACGCCCAGGGCGACCTCCAGAGCGGCCGCCATGACAGCCGGGCGCGCACGGCCCCCGCCGTCGGCCAGCTTGACCGCCAGTGCCGTGCCGTCCGGCAGGGCTGCCGCGTACACGCCCTCGGCGCCGTCCTTGGCGACCAGCCCGGGCACCGCCTCGCAGAACGCGGTGACGTCGCGCCCGGTCCCGCCCACGAGCCAGGGGCGCGTCCGGACCGCGGCCGCCACCCGACCCTCGGCCGACGACGGCGCCGCGGCGGCGGCCCGGGCCAGGTGCGCGAAGCCCCGGGCCAGCCCGACGAGCGTGGTGGAGAACAGGGGCGCGCCGCAGCCGTCCACCGTGACGTGCTCGACCGGGATCCCGGTCAGCTCCTCGACGCCGGCGCGCACCGCCCGCTGCAGGGGGTGGTCCGCGGCGAGGTAGCCCGTCGTCGGCCACCCGGCGTGCGCACAGGTCAGCAGCATCGACGCGTGCTTGCCGGAGCAGTTCTGGGCCAGGCTCGTCGGAGCGCGACCCGCCGCGCGCCACGCCGCCGCGGTGGTGGGGTCGAGCGGCACGTCCGGGGTGTTCTGCAGGTCGGCCTCCGTGAGGCCGCCCGAGGCGAGCACGGCGCGCACGCCGTCGAGGTGGCCCGGCTCGCCGTTGTGGCTGGCGCAGGCCAGCGCCAGGCCGTCGTCGTCGACCTCGAGGCCGGCGCGCAGCATCGCGACCGCCTGGAGGGGCTTGAGGGACGAGCGGGGCCAGACGACGGCGCCCGGCTCGCCCAGGGCGAGCACGACCTCGCCGGTCGGCCCGACGACCACGACGTGCCCGAGGTGCACGGACTCGACCAGCGGCCCGCGGACCACGCGCGCGAGGACCTCGCCCACAGGGAACGGCACGGGGGTCGTCCCGGCGTGCGGCACGGCCGGTGCCGTCACCACCCGCCCCGGGAGCCGCCGTTGCCGCCCCGACCGGAGTACGGCGCGATGGCGGGCTTGACGTCGGCGAGGTAGACCCCGGCCGCGACGGCCGCGATCACCGCGAAGAAGAGGAAGCCCGCGTTGCCCACACCGATGAACGCGATGGCGGTCGCGACGCCCAGCACCGCGAGCCAGAAGTTCTTCGTGCGCTTGCCCGCGGCCGTGAAGGCGGCCGGCGGCCGGCGCGCCGCGTCGACGAGCGCGACGACGCACATCGCGAGCACGAGCAGCGACAACGCCAGGAAGACGAGGCCCTGGGCCGAGGAGAGGAGTCCCACGGGTGCAGCGTACGCAACGGACCCGGGCGGTCGCCCCGCCCTCTCAGAGCTCCGGCAGGTGGGAGCGCGCCTCGCCCGGCGCGACGCCCGCGGTCTCGAGCAGGTCGACGACGACGGACCGCACGAGCAGCACGACACCCTGGACGTGCCAGTCGTCCGGCGCCAGCTCCCGCGGGTCGGTGCGCTCCGCGATCGCGTGCAGCCGGTCCCGCGCCGCCGTCGGCGCGGCGCCGGCGCCGATCGCGGCGGCGAGGTCCTCGGCGGCGTGGGCCACGTCGGACACCAGGTCACCCAGGTCGGTGAGGTCGTGGACGCCCTCGAGCAGCGGGCGGCACCGGCGCGCGAGGACGCGCACGTTGCGCATGGCGCGGTCCGCGCGGACCGCGGCACCCTCGAGGTCGAGCAGCTCCCCGCGGTGCCGCCGGTGTGCCGGGGACACGCGCGCGCTCGCCCGGGCGTCCGCCGCGACCGAGCGCCACTGGTCCAGCGCGGGCTGGGAGGCGCGGCCCCGCAGGAGCGCGTCCTCGACGGCCTCGTCGTCGACGGCGAGCAGCCCGCGGCCGAGGTCCCGCAGGACGTGCGCGACCTCCTCCAGCCCCTCCTCGGCCAGGTGGCGGACCCGGTGGCGCGGGTCCTGCGGCCACAGAGCGGTGACGAGCAGCGCGATGCCGCCGCCGACGAGCGCATCCACCCACCGGCCCAGGGGCGAGCCCGCCTGCGCTGCCGGCAGCGCGACGATGACGATCGCCTGGACACCGGCCTGCGTGGTGAGCAGGACCCCGCGGTCCAGGAACCGCGCGACCAGGGCCGCGAGCGCCAGGACGACCCCGACCTGCCAGGCGCCCGTCCCGATGAGGCCGACGAGCAGGTCGCCCAGGAGCACGCCGACGGCGACCCCGGTCGCCAGCTCCGCGACGCGCCGCGGGTGGCGGTCCACGCTGAAGCCGAGGGCCACCCAGGCGGACACCGGGGCGAAGAACGGGTTGGTGTGCCCCAGGACGTGGACCGCGACGGCCCACGCGACCGCGGCGGCGGCGCTCGCCACGAGGACGGGGACCAGGGCCCGCCGCACCCGGCCGCCGCCCTGGCGCACGCGTGCCCGCAGCTGCACCCGCAGGACGCGGGAGCGCGGGGTCGTCACCGGACGGTCCCGACGAGGCGAGGAGGAGGGGGCACGCCTCAGAGCATGCCGCGTGGTCCGCCCAGGCCGCGGGCGACCTCGCCGCGGGGTGCCGGCCGGTCCGCGGAGACGCCCTCCCCGGGGACGACCGGCTCCTGCGCGGCCGAGACGTCGCCCCCGTCGCACGCGACGAGCACGTCCGCGGCCGGGTCGGCGCCCCGCTTGACGACGGCGAGCGCGACGGGCCCCAGCTCGTGGTGGCGGGCGACGCTCGTCACCACGCCGACCGGGCGCCCGGCGAGGGACACCTCGGCGCCGACCTCCGGCAGCAGGTGGCCCGAGCCGTCGAGGTGGAGCATGACCAGCCGGCGCGGGGGCCGGCCCAGGTTGTGCACGCGCGCCACGGTCTCCTGGCCGCGGTAGCAGCCCTTGTGCAGGTGGACGGCGGTGCGCAGCCAGTCGACCTCGTGCGGGATGGTCCGGTGGTCCACCTCGTGGGAGAAGCGGGGCCGCCACGCCTCGACCCGCAGCGCCTCCGTCGCCCACGTGCCGGCCAGGCGCCAGCCCGCGGCCTCGCGGGCGGCGACGGCGTCGGCGAGGTCCGCACGGGGCACGAGGACGAGGCGCCAGGCGTGGTCGGCGCCCGGGTGCTCGTCGTCCGGCGCTCCGTACCGGGTGCCGCCCGGGAGCGTGCGCGGCCAGGGGTCGCGCCACGTGACCGGCTCGCCCTCCGCGCCCTCGGCGTCGACCGGCTCGCCCACGGCGGCCCAGTCGGCGGTGACGTCGGCGACCTCGACGCGCATCATGAAGCGCATCCGGTCCAGCCACGCGGCGAGCGCGGGCGCGGTCTCGCTGATCAGCCACGTGGTCGTGCCGTCGTCGACGACGGCCGCCGCGTGCTCGACGTGCCCGGGCGGGCGGTGCACGAGGGGGTCCGTGGGCGGGCGCGGGGG
>JACIXM010000108.1 GCA_014360395.1 Actinotalea sp. | reverse complement strand
GTCCTCCGAGGGGCCTCGCTGTGACCGCTGTCCCGGGTCGTCGGTCACCCGACGACCCGTCCGCCGCGGCGGGGCGGTCCGGCCGAGCCGGTCCCGGGTGCCACCGCCGGGACGTCCGGTCTCCCGAACGCCCGGTCCGACGCCCCGGTCTCCCGGGGTCCTCGGAGCAGTACCCGCGACCTCTGCGGCCGACAGTGGTCCACCGCCCGGGTCTCGGTCACGCCCTCCGCGTCGCCGTCCGCGGTGCTGGTCTCTCTTGCGATGCTCCAGCTCTCCTCCGGTCGCCCGGGGGAGAAGGCCTGCCGTTCTCCGGTCGGTACCGGTAGGTCTCGTCTCGCCGTGCCGACGGTCCAGGTCACCCTGGTCCCTCGTTCCCCGGGTCCCCCCGAGGGCTCGACCGAGGCGGGTCTCCCCGTCCGGTCCGGCGTCGTCGTCCTGCCGATGACTCAGTTCTAGACCCGTCCGGGACGCCCGGCAAGGGGTTCCTCCACCCAGTTTTCGTCCACCGTCCACCCACAGGTCTGTCCACAGAGATCCGTGCTCAGCGAGCCGGGCTACCCACAGGACTGTGGACGCAGGATGTGCATGGTTCGGCCGCGACGTGGGCCGTTCGGGTGAGGCGCGCCCGCGCCTCCGGGGCGCCGCGGGCGGCTCAGCGTGCGGGCGCCGTCGGCGCACCGAAGGCGAGCAGCGCGCAGATGTCGTCGCGGCGCTCCTCCGGGAGCATCACCGCGTCGACCACCTCGGCGAGCGCCGTGCCGGCGCGGCCCTGGGCGGCGGCGCCGACGAGCTCCGCGGCGTAGGACCGGACGAGGTCGATGCCCTCCTCGAGGGACACGCCGCGCCGCTCCACCAGGCCGTCGGTGAAGAGCAGGAGCGCGCCGTCGGGCTCCATCGCCGCGTCGTGGGTCAGGTACGCGGCCTCGGGGTCGAGCCCCAGCATCGGCCCGGTCCGCCGGTGGCCGGGGTCCAGCGCCCGCCCGCTCGGCAGGTGCAGCGGGCTCGGGTGCCCGGCCAGCGCGTACCGCAGGCTCCGCCCGTCGGGTGCGGCGCGGACGCACGCCACCGTGGCCAGCTCGGTGCCGCCGGAGACGAGCGCGTTGAGGCGGCTCAGGACCGCCCCGGGCTCCGGGTCCTCGTGGGCGAAGATCCGGCAGGCGTGCCGGAACCGGGCCATCGTGCTGGCTGCCTCCACGCCGTGCCCCGTGACGTCCCCGACGACGAGCAGGACCGATCCGTCCGGCACGGTGAACGCGTCGTACCAGTCGCCCCCGACGACGGCGACCTGGCCCGCCGGACGGTACACCGCCGCCGTCCCGACGGGGGACTGCGGCAGGGACTGCGGCAGGAGGGACTCCTGGACGTGGCGCAGGACGCGCCGCTGCTCCTCCGCCAGCAGCGCGCGCTCGATCGCCTGGGCCGCGATCCCGGCGGCGGTGGTGAGGAACGCCTGGTCCTCGGCGTCGAGGACGTGCGGCCGGTCCCACGTCACCGCGAGGGTGCCCAGGGTCGCCGTCGGTGTCGTCAGCGGCAGGTGCGCGAGCGCGGCCGCGCCGGCCTCGTCCATGTGCCGGCCGAGGTCGGGGAACTCGGCGACGGCGGCCGCGCGGTCCGGGTGGAACAGCGCCCGACCGGTGCGCGCGGCGACGGCCGGTGGCGCGTCGAGGCCGAGCGGGAACTCGGCCCACTCCTGCCCCGTGCTCTCCGGCAACGGGTAGAGGCTCACGTACCGCACGCGCGCGGCGGGTCGGTCCACCAGGGCGATCCCGCAGAATCCCGCGCCGACCGCCGGGCCGAGGACCTCGGTGACGGACGCGGCGACGTCGGCGACCGAGGCGGCGCGTCCGAGCCGCCGGCTCAGCTCCAGCAGCGTGCCCGAGCGGTCGAGCGCCAGCCGCAGGCGTGCGACGAGGCCGGCCCGCTCCTCCTCGTCCAGCTTCCGCTGCGTGCAGTCGGTGAAGAAGACCGTCAGCCCGCCGGCGTACGGGTGCGCGCGCGCCTCGAACCACGCCCCGACGACCTCGGACCAGCCCTCCACCGCGACCGGCCGGCCGTCGGCCAGCGCACGCTCGTACGCCTCCTTGAAGGTGCCGTGCTCGGCCTCGGGGTACAGGTCCCACAGGACCCGGCCGAGCGCCTCGGTGGGGTCCAGGCGCAGGAAGCGACCGCCGGCCACGTTGAGGTAGGAGATCCGCCAGTCGGGGTCGAGCATGAGGACGCCGTCGCCCGCGTGCAGGAGCGCCTGCTCCACCGCGGGCGACCCCCCGGCCCCGCCGCCCCTCGCCGCGTCGT
>JACIXM010000107.1 GCA_014360395.1 Actinotalea sp. | reverse complement strand
CGCCTGCCCTCACCCCACGTCCAGGGCGAGGAGGTCCTCCTCGGTCTCGCGGCGCACGAGGACGCGCGTGGCGCCGTCGCGCACCGCGATCACCGGAGGACGCGGGACCAGGTTGTAGTTGGAGGCCATGGAGCGCCCGTACGCGCCGGTCGCGGGCACGGCCAGGAGGTCCCCGGTGCGCACGTCGGCCGGCAGGAGGGCGTCGTGGACGACGACGTCGCCGCTCTCGCAGTGCTTGCCGACGACGCGCGCACGGACGCCCTGGGCCACGCCCTCGCGGTTCACCAGCGCGGCGGAGTAGCGGGCGCCGTACAGCGCGGGCCGCAGGTTGTCGCTCATCCCACCGTCGACCGAGACGTAGGTGCGGGTGAACGCGCCGGGCGCCGACCCGTCGCCGACGACCTCCTCGCCGTCCTCGACGAGCACCGGCTTCACGGTCCCCACGGTGTAGACCGTCACCGTCGTTGGGCCGACGACGGCGCGGCCGGGTTCGATCGACACGCGCGGGACCGGCGTCCCGAGCTCGGCGCAGACCGTCGCCACGGCATCCGCCATCGGGCCGGCGACGCGCGCGGGGTCGAGAGGGACCTCGCCGGGCAGGTAGGCGATCCCGTACCCGCCGCCGAGGTCGACCTCGCCGACCAGGTACCCGGTCCGCTCCGCGAGCCGTGCGCGCAGCTCGAGGATCCGGCGGGCCGCGACGGCGAAGCCGGAGGCGTCGAGGATCTGGCTGCCGATGTGGGAGTGGATCCCGACGAGCTCCAGCTCGGGGCGCGCCAGCACGGCCTCCAGGGCCTCCTGGGCCTGCCCGCCGGCGATCGAGAGGCCGAACTTCTGGTCCTCGTGCGCCGTGGAGATGTACTCGTGGCCTCCGGCGTGCACCCCGGTGGTGACGCGAACCATCACCGGCGCCCGGACCCCCGCGGCCGCCGCCGCACCGGCGACCCGGTCGACCTCGAGCAGCGAGTCCAGGACGATGCGCCCGACCCCGGCCTCCAGCGCCCGCCGGATCTCCGCGTCGGACTTGTTGTTCCCGTGCAGCCCGATCCGGGCACCCGGCACGCCCGCGCGCAGGGCGACGGCGAGCTCCCCGCCGGTCGCGGTGTCGATGTGCAGGCCCTCCTCGGTCGCCCAGCGGGCCACCGCCGTGCTGAGGAACGCCTTGCCGGCGTAGTAGACGTCGACCTGCGTGCCGATCGCGGCGAACGCCGCGCCGAAGGCCTCCCGGAACGAGCGGGCCCGCCGCCGGAAGTCGGCCTCGTCGAGGACGTACGCGGGCGTGCCGTGCTCGGCGGCCAGCGCGCGCAGGTCGACCCCGCCGATGCTCACCGCGCCGTCGGGGCCGACGACGGTCCCGCTCGGCCACAGGTGCGGGTCCAGCGGGCGGTCCGGCGCGTGGTCGCCGTGTCGGCCCTGAGCGCCGTCCCGGCCGTCCAGGCCCGTCACATGCGCTCCGGCGCGCCCACGCCGAGCAGACCCAGGCCGTTGGCGAGGACCTGCCGCGTCGCGTCGTTGAGCCACAGGCGGGTGCGGTGCACGTCCCCGACGACCTCGTCGCCGAACGGGGTCACCCGGCGCTGGTCGTACCACTTGTGGTAGGCCCCGGCGAGCTCCTCGAGGTACCGCGCGACACGGTGCGGCTCGCGCAGCTCGGCGGCCTGGGCGACCACGCGCCCGAAGTCCCCGATGAGCGCCAGCAGCGTGCTCTCCGTGGCGTGGTCGAGCAAGGACGGGTCGAAGCCGTCCTCGCGGCGGACGCCGAGGTCGGCCGCGTTGCGCCCCACGTTGACGGTGCGCGCGTGGGCGTACTGCACGTAGAAGACCGGGTTCTCGTTGGTGGCGCGGGCCAGCAGGTCGAGGTCCAGGTCGATCATGCTGTCGGTCGAGGACCGGGCCAGGGCGTAGCGCGCGGCGTCGACGCCGACCGCGTCGACGAGGTCGTCGATCGTCACGATCGTCCCCGCCCGCTTGGACATCCGCACCGGCTCCCCGTCCTTGACGAGGTTGACCATCTGGCCGATGAGGATCTCCAGGTTGGTCCACGGGGTGTCACCGAAGGCGGCGCACATCGCCATCATCCGGCCCACGTAGCCGTGGTGGTCCGCGCCGAGCATGATGATCGCCCGGTCGAAGCCCCGCTCGCGCTTGTCGAGGTAGTACGCGAGGTCACCCGCGATGTACGCGGCCTGGCCGTCCGACTTGATGATGACGCGGTCCTTGTCGTCGCCGAACTCCGTGGTCCGCAGCCACGTCGCGCCGTCGGACTCGAAGATGTGCCCGAGCTCACGCAGCCGCGCCACCGCCCGCTCGACCGCCCCGGACCCGTGCAGCGAGTCCTCGTGGAAGTAGACGTCGAAGTCGACCCGGAACTCGTGCAGCTTCGTCTTGATCTCGGTGAACATCAGCTCGACGCCGCGCCGGCGGAACGCCTCCTGGGCCTCCGGCTCGGCGAGCGTGAGCGGGTCGGGCTCGCCCGCCGCGGCGGCGTCGGCGAGCACCTGCGCCGCGATGTCGGCGATGTACTGCCCGCCGTAGCCGTCCTCCGGCGCCTCCTGCCCGCGGGCCCGGGCCAGCAGGGACCGCGCGAAGCGGTCGATCTGCGCGCCGTGGTCGTTGAAGTAGTACTCGCGGGTGACCTCGGCGCCGGAGGCTGTCAGGAGGCGGGCCAGCGAGTCCCCGACGGCGGCCCAGCGCACCCCGCCGATGTGGATCGGGCCGGTCGGGTTCGCGGAGACGAACTCGAGGTTGATCCGCTCGCCGGCCAGGGCGGTGCCGCGGCCGTACGCCTCG
>JACIXM010000106.1 GCA_014360395.1 Actinotalea sp. | reverse complement strand
GGCTGTCAGGAGGCGGGCCAGCGAGTCCCCGACGGCGGCCCAGCGCACCCCGCCGATGTGGATCGAGCCGGTCGGGTTCGCGGAGACGAACTCGAGGTTGATCCGCTCGCCGGCCAGGGCGGTGCCGCGGCCGTACGCCTCGCCCGCCTCGACGACGGTCCGCGCGAGCTCACCGGCCGCCGCGGTCTCGAGGGAGATGTTGAGGAACCCGGGGCCGGCCACGTCGACCGCCGCGACGCCCGGCACCCCGCGCAGCCGCTCCGCGAGCACGTCCGCGAGCGCCCGGGGGGAGGTCCCGGCCTTCTTGGCCAGCTGGAGCGCGACGTTGGTCGCCCAGTCCCCGTGCTCGCGCTGGCGGGGCCGCTCGACCGCGACCGACGCCGGGACGTCGTCGGCGGCCAGGATCACGGCGCCGTCGGCGACGGCGGTGGTCAGGACGGCGTGCAGCGCCTGGGAGAGCTCAGCGGGAGTCACCTGCGCAGCCTACCGAGCAGACCCGGACGTCCCGGCGCCGCGACGAAGATGCGCCGGACGCCCGCGAAGGTGTTGAATCCCACCACACCGAACGGGAGGTCGGATGACTCGCCGAACGAACCTCATCGACCTGGCCGTGGGCCGCCTGCGCCAGCAGATCACCTCGGGCGCCTGGCAGGTCGGCACGCGGATCCCCGCCGAGCCGGAGCTCACCGAGCTGATCGGCGTGGGCCGCAACACGGTGCGCGAGGCCGTCCAGTCCCTCGTCCACGCCGGGATGCTCGAGCGGCGCCAGGGGTCGGGGACCTACGTCATCTCCAACTCCGAGCTCGGTACGGCGATGGGCCGGCAGATCGCCGGCGCCCACCAGCGGGACGTCCTGGAGGTGCGCCGCAGCCTCGAGGTGGAGGCGGCGCGCCTGGCCGCGGTGCGCGCGTCGGCGGAGGTGATCGACGAGCTGCGGGCCGTCCGCGACCGACGCGCCGCCGCCTACGCCGGCGGAGAGCTGGACCACATGGTCGAGGCGGACCTGCTGCTGCACCGCACGATCGCCCGCGCCGCGCAGAACCCCGTCCTGCTCGCCCTCTACGAGAACCTGCTGGACGCCATCACGGAGAACATCCGCTTCAACTTCGAGCACCCCGTGCACGACGACGACTCCCACCACGCCCTCGTCGAGGCGATCGCCGCCGGCGACGCCGAGGCGGCGATGCGGGAGGTCGACGAGTACCTGTCCGAGTTCATCGGGGACGTCCAGGTCGGGTAGGGGCACGGTCCGGAGCCACCCCGGCGGGCTGGTAGTGTTCTGCGCGCCCCGCCCGCGTAGCTCAGGGGATAGAGCGTCTGCCTCCGGAGCAGAAGGCCGCAGGTTCGATTCCTGCCGCGGGCACCACCCGAAGCCCCGGTCACCTCATGGTGGCCGGGGCTTGGTCGTGCTCGCCGCCCCCACCTGCCCGCGAGGCCCAGCACCGTTAGGGTGGTGGGCGATCCACATCCGGGTCGGTCGGTCGCAGCCGGGGAGGGAGGTGCCGGATGGACGACGTCCCCAGTCCGGTGCCGCGTGGACCCCTCGCCCCCAGCGGCCGGTAGCGCCCGCGCGCACCGCTGGCCTGCGCCTGCGACACGGCCCGGCGCACCCTCCACGCGGCCCACGACGGCCACCGCCGGTCACCACCGGCCCTGACCGACGTCCCGGGTGACCCCCGCGGGCGTCGCCGACGCACGAGGTGCCCCCATGGACGACACGACCACGACCACGCCCGAGCACGTCGCGATGGAGCGGCTGCTGCACGACCAGGACCTCACCGCCGCTGCCGCGACGGTCGCCCCGCTCCCGGTTCCCGACGTCATCGCCGTCATGGAGCGGCTGGGCGCCAAGGACCGCGCGCTCCTCTTCCGCCTCCTGGCCAAGGACGTCGCCCTGGAGGTGTTCGAGGGACTCGACGCGACGCTCCAGGGCGACCTCGTCCAGGCCCTGCAGGACGAGGAGGTCGCGTCGGTGTTCGCGCTCCTCGACCCGGACGACCGGGTGACCCTCCTCGACGAGCTGCCCGCGACGGTCGCGACGCGGCTGCTCACGGGCCTGCCGGCGCACGAGCGCGACCTCACCGCCGCGGTGCTGGGCTACCCGTCGGGATCGATCGGCCGCCGGATGAGTCCCGAGTACGTGACGACGCGACCCGACCAGACGGCGCGGCAGGCACTGGACCGGGTGCGCTCCCGCCTGGGGGACGCCGAGACGGTCTACACCCTGCCCGTCGTCGACGGGCAGCGGCGCCTCGTGGGCATCGTGAGCCTGCGGGACCTCCTGGGCGCCCCGGCCGACGCGCGCGTGGCCGACCTCCAGCACGACCCGCACGCCGCGACCGCGACCGAGAAGGCCGAGGCGGCCGCGCGGCGCTGCGCCGACCTCAAGCTGCTCGCGCTGCCCGTGGTCGACGCCGAGGGCCGCCTCGTGGGCATCCTCACCGTGGACGACGCCCTGGCGATCCTCGAGGAGGCGGACTCCGAGGACCAGGCCCGCATCGGCGGCACCGAGCCGCTGCGGCGGCCCTACCTGTCCACGCCGGTGCGCTCGATCGTCCGGTCCCGCGTGGTGTGGCTGCTCGTGCTCGCCGTCGGCGCCACCCTCACGGTGCAGGTGCTCGGCGCCTTCGAGGCGACGCTCGAGCAGATGGTCGTGCTGTCGCTGTTCATCCCCCTGCTCATCGGCACCGGCGGCAACACCGGCAACCAGGCGGCCACGACCGTCACCCGCGCCCTGGCGCTGGGCGACGTCCGGCCACGCGACATCCCGCGGGTGCTGGCCCGGGAGGTGCGCGTGGGCTTCAGCCTGGGCCTCCTGCTCGGCGCGGTGGGATTCGCGGCCGCTGCACTCGCCTTCGAGCCCGCGATCGGCCTGGTCATCGGCCTGACCCTGCTGAGCATCTGCACGATGGCCGCGACGGTCGGCGGCGCGATGCCGCTCATCGGCCGCACGATCCGCGTGGACCCGGCCGTCTTCTCCAACCCCTTCATCACGACGTTCGTCGACGCCACGGGGCTGGTCGTCTACTTCCTCATCGCCAGCGCGGTGCTCGGCCTGTGACCGGGCGTGACCTCAGGGCAGGTACTGCCCCGTGATCTGCGCCACCTCGCCGCCGCGCACGTCCAGCCAGTAGGTGTCGTTGGCCTGCCGCGCGGGCTCCGAGCACGCCGTCGTCGGCGCGAGGG
>JACIXM010000105.1 GCA_014360395.1 Actinotalea sp. | reverse complement strand
GCAGTCGGTGGGGGGAGTCATCGGCTGGTCGTACATGACCACCGACCCCCGGAGCGGGACGGTCGGGGCCTCCCGCCCTGCGGTTGCGGGACTCGCCGTCGCGAGGACGAGGACCGCGACCCCCGCCACGGCTCTGATGAGTCTTCTCATGGTCGACCTCCGTCCGAGGGCGCCGCAGCGCGGCGACCGGGCAGCCCTGCCCGGATCCTCCTGGTATGCGCCTGCCCGTCCTTGGTCGCCAGGGGGCCAAGGTCCCGGGTCGGGCTCCGGGCCGAGGCGCGCCCGACCGCATCCTGTTCCGCCGTCCTGCCCGGCCGCTAGGCTGACCGTCACCGACGGGGAGCGACGATGCTGGAGACCGACTTCGGGCAGATCGCGGCCATCCTGCTGATCGCGGCGGCCGCCGGGGGCCTCGCCCAAGCCCTCCGCCAGCCCCTGATCGTCGCCTACATCGCGGTCGGCATCGTCGTCGGACCCGCGGCCCTCGGGCTGGTCACCGCGACGGAGCAGGTGGAGCTGCTGGCCCGCGTCGGCATCGCGGTGCTGCTCTTCCTGGTGGGGCTCAAGCTGGACCTGCACCTCATCCGCAGCACGGGACCGGTCGCCCTGCTGACGGGTCTGGGCCAGGTGGCCTTCACCTCGGCGGTCGGCTTCCTGCTCACCTGGGCGCTCGGCTACGACGTCGTGACCTCGGTCTACGTCGCGGTGGCGCTGACGTTCTCGTCGACGATCATCATCGTCAAGCTGCTCTCCGACAAGCGGGAGCTCGACGAGCTGCACGGGCGGATCGCCGTCGGCTTCCTGATCGTGCAGGACATCGTCGTCGTCATCGCGATGATCGTCATCACCGCCGTGGGCGTGGGCACGCGCGAGGGCGTCGGGAGCCGGCTGATGGTCACCGGGCTGGGCGCGGCCGGGCTGCTCCTCGCCGTCGCCGTCCTGGCCCGCGTCGTGCTACCTCGGCTCCTCGACCGTCTCGCGGGATCCGCGGAGCTCGTCGTCCTCTTCGGGCTCGCCTGGGCCGTCGGCGTGGCGGCCGCGAGCGACGCGATCGGTCTGAGCATGGAGGTGGGCGCGTTCCTCGCGGGCGTCTCCCTCGCCTCCACCTCCTACCGGGAGGCGATCGGGGCCCGCCTGGTCAGCCTGCGGGACGTGCTGATCCTCTTCTTCTTCATCGAGCTGGGCGCCGTCATGGAGTTCGGCCAGGCGCTCTCCCAGATCGTCCCGGCGCTGGTCCTGTCGGCCTTCGTGCTCATCGGCAATCCCGTCATCGTCATGGTGATCATGGGGCTGATGGGCTACCGGAAACGGGTGTCGTTCCTGGCAGGCCTCGCGGTGGCGCAGATCAGCGAGTTCTCCCTCATCCTCGTCGCGCTCGCGCTCTCGCTCGGCCACGTCGGCAGCGAGGCGCTCGGTCTCGTGACCCTCGTGGGCATCATCACCATCGGGCTGTCCACCTACCTCATCCTGTACTCGAAGCAGATCTACGCGCGGATCGCCCCGGCCCTGTCGGTCTTCGAACGCGCGGTGCCGTCGCGCGGCCAGGACGAGGGGAGGCGCGACGGCGGCTACGACGCGGTGCTCGTCGGGGGCGGGCGCTTCGGACGCGCCCTCGTCGACTCACGCGCCGGGGTCCGTCGCGTCCTCGTCGTCGACCACGACCCGCACGTCCTGGCCGCCTGGCGCGCGCGGGGGGTCGAGACCCTCTACGGCGACGTGGCCGAGCCCGAGCTCGTCCAGGTGCTGCCCCTGGAGGGGGCGCGCACCGTCGTCTGCACGGTCCCCGACCTCTCCGTGAACCTCACCCTGCTGGAGGCCGTGCGACGCAGCGGTTTCACCGGGACCGTCGCCCTGACGGCGATGGGGGAGCGCGAGGCCGACGTGCTCGGTCGCGAGCCCGGCGTCACGGTGCTGCGGCCGTTCGCCGCTGCGGCCGAGGAGACCCTCGCCCGGCTGGTCGAGGAGGAGTGAGCCCGCCGGCGGGGGCGCGCGACCGGCGCCAGGGTGACGGCGCCACCCGCCCACGGTTGCCCGCTGCGGTTGCGGACCAGCCCGTCCCGTGGGGTGATCTTGGGGAGCGACCCCCGGGGAGAGAGAGCATGAACTCGATCGTGCAGCGGCTGCACGTCGCCCTCGGACTGAGGACCGGCCGAGCGGTCTTCACCGCCTCCGCCGCGGTCATCCTCGTCTTCGTCGTCGGCACCATCGCGGCGACCGAGCATGTCGATGCGGCGTTCGCCGCGGTGACCGGCTGGTTGTTGGCGAACCTCGGATGGTTCTACGTCCTCGGCGTGACCGTCTTCGGGCTGTTCCTGCTGTTCATGGCGGCCAGCCGGTTCGGGCGCGTGCGGCTTGGTGCCGACGACGAGCGGCCGGCCTACTCCGGCCCCGCGTGGTTCGGCATGCTGTTCGCCGCCGGCATCGGCACGATCCTGCTGTTCTGGGGCGTCGCCGAGCCGGTGAACCACCTCGCGAACCCGCCGATGCAGGACGTGACCCCGGGCAGCCCGGAGGCGTTCGAGCAGGCGATGGCGTTCACGCTGTACCACTTCGGCCTGCACACCTGGACGATCTTCGCTCTCCCCGCCCTGGCCTTCGCCTACTTCATGTACAAGCGGAACCTCCCGCCGCGGGTGAGCTCGATCTTCCACCCGCTGCTCGGGGACCGGATCCACGGCCCGATCGGGCAGGTCATCGACGTGACCGCGATCGTGGGGACGATGTTCGGGGTGGCCGTCTCCGTGGGCCTGGGCACGCTGCAGATCAACAGCGGCCTCGGAACGCTGTTCGGCATCCCGGAGAACCGGGTGGTGCAGGTCGTCATCATCGCGGCGGTGTCCGCGGTCGCCGTCGTCTCGGTCGTGCTGGGGCTGGACCGCGGGATCAAGCGGCTGTCCACCCTCAACATCTCGGTGGCGGTCGCCCTCCTGGCCTTCGTGGTCGTGACGGGCCCGACCCTGCTGCTCCTCAAGGGAGCCATCGAGTCCGTCGGGACGTACCTGGCCTGGCTCCCGGAGCTGGCGTTCTGGAACGACGCCGTCGGGGACACGGGCTGGCAGAACGGCTGGACCGTCTTCTACTGGGCGTGGACGATCTCGTGGTCGCCGTTCGTCGGGATCTTCATCGCGCGGATCTCGCGGGGCCGGTCGATCCGGCAGTTCGTCGTCGGCGTGCTCGCGATCCCCGTCGCCTTCAGCGCCCTGTGGTTCGGCGTGTTCGGGTGGGCCGCGTTCGACATCGAGCGGAACGCGCCGGGCGCGCTGACCGGTCCGGTCGTCGACGACGGCGACATCCCGGGTGCCCTGTTCGTCTTCCTGGAGTCGTTCCCGCTGACGACGCTCGTCTCTGCGGTGGCGATCCTGCTCGTCGTCGTGTTCTTCACGACGTCGGTGGACTCCGCCTCGCTGGTCATGGACACCATCGCCAACGGGCACGAGGACCCGGCACCGACGCGCCAGCGCGTCTTCTGGGCGGTGTGCGTCGCGCTCGTGGCGGGGACGTTGCTCGGTGCGACCGGTGCCGGCGGGCTCCAGGCGCTGCAGGACGTCATCATCGTGGTGGGACTGCCCTTCTTCGCCATGGGCTACGTGATGATCTACAGCCTCCTGCGCGCCCTGAGGGAGGACGCCGGCGAGCAGCCGCCGCTGCGCACGCGCCGGTGGCGCCGGGTCCTGCCGCCGGAGGAGGCGGCCCGCCGGGCGGACGAGCGGGCGGACGAGCGGGCGGACATCGCCTCCTGACGACGCCCGCCCGCTGCCGTTCACGCACCGGTTCCGCCCCGTCCACGGCCTGCGAGGAGGAGCATCGAAGGAGACGGTGATGTCGGCGGAGGGGGCCCATCATGACCATCGACGACGAGCGCGGCGTCGACCGGAGCGCCCGGTCCCGTCGTTCCCTCCTGCTGGTCGCGGTCGTGCTGGCCGGCCTGGGGGTGGTGGTCGCCTGGGCGCTGGGGCGGGGGCCGGTGGCCGCCGGGCCGGGGGTGATCGGCACGCCGACCGGGCCGACGGCGGTCGGTGGCACGCCGACCGGGCCGACACCGTCCGACGCGCCGGGCTCGGCCACCCCGTCCGCCCGGCCGAGCTCTGCGGCGCCGAGCCCGACCGGTACGGCCCCGACGGAGCCGCCGGCGGTGGCCCCGCTGCCGGACCTCTTCGAGCGCTTCAGCGGAGACGGCGACATCCGCTCGGACCTCCCGGCCGGTGAGGTGCTCCAGGACGGCTCCTTCTTCGCGATCCTGCACGACGCGGACCCCGCCGCGCGGACGGTGACCGCCGACATCGCCGTCTTCCTCACCGGCGAGGCAGCGCTGGAGCACCTGCGCGCCGAGGACCCGGAGCGGGCGGCGGACGGGTTGGAGAACGGCTACCTCGTGGTCAACGACGTCGAGCGACTGCGGGTGCTCCCCGTGGCGCCGACCGCACGGGTGGGCACCTGGTGCTTCGACGAGGCGATCGTCATCCGCGAGCGAGCCTTCGCCGAGTGGGCGTCCGCGGACGCCCTCGCGCCGACGACGGCGTGCTCGGAGCCCGCGCGGCAGGCCAACGACCCCTACTGGCTGGACGTGCGCGGCGGCGAGGTGGCGCAGATGACG
>JACIXM010000104.1 GCA_014360395.1 Actinotalea sp. | reverse complement strand
TGCGACGAAGGAGATCAGGAGCCCGCCGATGTGCGCGAGCGTCGCCCACAGCCGCTGGTCGGCGTCGCTCAGCGGCGGCTGGGTGGCGTAACCACCGGCGTAGGAGCCCTGCGGCGGGGGCGGCGTGGCGCCGTATCCGCCGGAGGGCGGCGGCGTGGCGCCGTATCCGCCAGAGGGCGGCGGCGTGCCGTACCCGCCGGAGGGTGGTGGGGTGCCGTACCCGCCGGGCGGCGGCGGGGGCGGGGTGCTGCCGTCAGCGGACCCGGGCGGCTGCTCGTCGGAGGGGTTCGTGCTCATCGGGCTCACCATCTCTCGACCAGGGTGGGAGGGGCGCCGCTGGGTCGGTGCCTCGCTGCTCGACCCTAGCGAAGCGGCCGCGCCCCGAGCACGGGTTCGAGCAAGGCGGTCGTCGGCGTGTCGGGACGGGTCTGCTCCCGCTGCGCCCCCGGCCCCGGGTCAGCCGGTGACGAAGTCGATGAGCTCCTCCACGCGACCCAGCAGCGACGGCTCGAGGTCCCGGTAGTCCCGGACCGAGGCGAGGATGCGCTGCCAGGCCCGTGCGACGTCCGCCTGGTCACCGGACGGCCAGCCCAGGTGCGCCAGGATGCCGCGCTTCCACTCGGTCCCGCGCTCGATCGTCGGCCACGCGTCCAGCCCGATGCGCTCGGGACGCACCGCCTGCCAGACGTCCACGTACGGATGGCCGAGGACGAGGACCGTGCCGCCGGGGGCGGCCCGGACGGCCTCTGCGGCGATCCGGCTCTCCTTGGACCCGGGCACGAGGTGGTCGACGAGCACGCCCACGCGGCGCTCGGCCGACGGGGCGAAGTCGCGCACGGCCCCGGCCAGGTCGTCGACGCCGTCGAGCATCTCGACGACGACGCCCTCGACGCGCAGGTCGTCGCCCCACACCTTCTCGACCAGCTCGGCATCGTGCTTGCCCTCCACCCAGATCCGGCTGCCGCGGGCCACGCGGGCACGGGCGTCGTGGACCGCGACCGAGCCGGAGGCGGTGCGGCGCGGGCGCCCGGGCGCCGTCCGCCGGACGGGGGCGACGAGCTCCACCGGGTGTCCGTCGACCCAGAAGCCGGGGCCGAGGGGGAACGTCCGGGTGCGGCCGCGCCGGTCCTCCAGGACGACGACGTGCAGGCCGCCCGACTTCTCCGTCCGGACGACCGCGCCCACCCAGCCGGTGCCCACCTCCTCGACGACCAGGCCCGTCTCGGCGGGCGTCGGCACGGAGGTCGGCCCGGCGGGGGTGCGCGGGCCCGCGAGGACGTCGCGTCCGTACCGGTCGGTCATGTCGCGGCTCCCTGTCGTCATGGGGTCGTGGGCTCGTGGGGCTCGCCGGCGGGTCGGTCCCGGTCGGTGGGCGGTGCCGCCCGGCTGGGATGATGCCACCGCCGACGACGGCGCCCCGGCAGCGGCGGGGGTGTGTCCGGGCCCTGCCGGGACGCCTCCCAGGCGCGCGTCGTACGATTGGCACTCCGCCGCGCCGAGTGCCAGGGCGCGCGCCAGCGACCCGGCCGGGTCCCCGACGGACGGAGGTGCCATGAGCGACGAACGCCGCCTCGAGGTGCTGCGGGCGATCGTCGAGGACTACGTGCAGACCCGCGAGCCCGTGGGGTCCCGCACGCTGGTGGAGCGCCACCGGCTGGGCGTCTCGCCGGCGACGGTCCGCAACGACATGGCGGCCCTGGAGGAAGCCGGGTTCATCGCCCAGCCGCACACGTCCGCCGGGCGGGTCCCGACGGACAAGGGCTACCGGCTCTTCGTCGACCGGCTCTCGGCCATCAAGCCCCTGTCCTCGCCGGAGCGGCGGGCCATCCAGCACTTCCTCGAGGACGCCGTCGACCTCGACGACGTCGTCGACCGCTCGGTGCGGCTCCTCGCGCAGCTGACCCAGCAGGTCGCCGTCGTGCAGTACCCGTCGCTGCGCCGGTCCGCGCTGCGCCACCTGGAGCTGGTGCCCGTCGGGGACCGGCGCCTCCTCGTCGTCATCATCACGGACACCGGCCGGGTCGAGCAGCGCACGCTCGACCTCCAGGAGCCCGTCCCGGAGCTCGTGGTCCCCGAGCTGCGCGCCCGGCTCAACGCCGCGGTGGCGGGCCGGCGCCTCGTGGACCTGCCCGAGCCCCTGGAGCAGATGACCCTGGCGTTCCCCGAGGCCGACCGGCCCCTCGTACGCCGGGTGATCCGGGTGGTGGAGGACACGCTCGCGGAGGCGACCGAGGAGCGGATCGTCATGGCGGGCGCGGCGAACCTCGCCCGCAGCGGCACGGACTTCCCCGGCACGATCCGGCCCGTGCTCGAGGCGCTGGAGGAGCAGGTCGTGCTCCTGCGCCTGCTGACCGAGATGGCCGAGGACTCCGCCGGGGTCGCCGTCCGGATCGGTCACGAGAACACCGTGGAGGGGTTGACCGAGACGTCGATCGTCGCCACCGGGTACGGCGGCGACGGCGAGGCGGTCGCCCGCATCGGTTCCCTCGGCCCGACCCGCATGGACTACGCCGCCACCATCGCCCACGTGCGCGCCGTCGCGCGCTACCTGTCCCGCATCCTCGCCGGCTGACCGGCCTCCCGAGCAGAGAGCGAGCCCGTGAGCACCACCAACTACTACGACGTCCTGGGTGTCGGTCGTGACGCGACGCCGGACCAGATCAAGAAGGCGTACCGGCGCCTCGCCCGCGAGCTGCACCCCGACGTGGCGCAGGGCGAGGGCGCCGAGGAGCGCTTCAAGGACGTCTCCCGCGCCTACGAGGTGCTGTCCAACCCCGAGAAGCGCGAGATGTACGACCGGGGCGTCGACCCGACCGCCCCGGGCGGCGGCGCCGGCGGCTTCGGCGGGGCGGGCTTCGGCTTCCAGGACATCTTCGAGACCTTCTTCGGCGCGGGGCCGTCCGCCGGCCAGCGCGGACCCGTGCCGCGCGCGCGCCGTGGTCAGGACGCCCTCGTCCGCCTCGACATCGACCTGACCGAGGCGACGTTCGGCGCCCACCGGGACGTCCAGGTCGACACCGCCGTGCTCTGCCCGACCTGCCAGGGCAGCTGCTGCCGCCCCGGGACGTCCCCGCGGACCTGCGACGTCTGCGGCGGGCGTGGCGTCGTGCAGCGCGTCGCGCAGTCGTTCCTCGGCCGGGTCATGACCTCGAGCCCCTGCGCCGCCTGCCAGGGCTTCGGCACGGTCATCCCGGACCCGTGCCCGGAGTGCTCCGGCGACGGCCGGGTCCGCAGCCGGCGCACCATCGCCGTCGACATCCCCGCCGGGGTCGACACCGGCACGCGGATCAAGCTGATCGGGCAGGGCGAGGTCGGCCCGGGTGGGGGACCGGCCGGCGACATCTACCTGGAGATCCGCGAGCGGCCGCACGAGACGTTCGTCCGGCGCGGGGACGACCTGCACTGCACGCTGCCGGTGCCGATGACGGCCGCGGCCCTCGGCACCGTGGTGGAGCTGCAGACCCTCGACGGGCCTCGGCAGGTCGACATCCGGCCCGGGACGCAACCGGGTCAGGTCATCCTCGAGAAGGGGCTCGGGGTCGGCCGGCTGCACACCGGCGGCCGGGGTGACCTGCACGTCCACGTGGACGTGCAGGTACCGACCCAGCTCGACGAGGAGCAGACCGAGCTGCTGCGCCGGCTCGCCCCCCGGCGTGGCGAGGGGCGACCGGCCGCGCGCCGGGCCC
>JACIXM010000103.1 GCA_014360395.1 Actinotalea sp. | reverse complement strand
CGGCGGGAACACGCCCCAGTAGGCCAGGAGCAGCAGCAGCATGACCGACCCGCCGACGGCCGAGGCGAGCGTCACCTCCCCGGAGGCCGAGAGGGCCGCCGGGACGCCGCCGCGCCGGCGGCCGTCGAGGATCCGGTAGACGAGGACCACCCCGGCGACGACCGTCGCGATGCCGGCCAGACGCAGGGCGAGCCACCCGCCCTGCACCACCAGCGGGTTCGTCCGGTAGTTCTGCGCGAGGTTCGCCACGACCAGCAGGTACACCACGAGCAGGACGAGCGTGACGGCACAGCCGGCCGCCATGACCACCAGCGGGGTGCGGACGCCCGGCGCCAGCACCGGCGCACGCCGGCGGCGCGCACGACGCAGCACCCACACGGCGGGGCCGACCATGAGGGCGACGAACGCCGCGACGATCCCCGCCACGAGGAGGTCGCCCTCGGCATACCACGGCGGGCGCTCCACCGGCGCGGCGACGAACCGCTGGTACGGCTCGTCGCCCGCCACCCGCGGCGGCGCCGCAGCGGTGGCCGGCAGGCCCTCGATCCAGGTCGCGAGGTCGCGGGCGAACTCCGGCACGAGCCGCCGGTCGACCTTGATCCCGTGGTCAGCGCCCGCGTAGTACCGGACCGTCCAGTCGTCGTTGCCGGCGACCTCGAGGTCGTCGAGCACCTGCAGCGCCCCCTGGACGGTCGGCATCGCCGCGTCCCCGGTCCCGTACACGAGCAGGAGCGGCTGGCGCATCCGCTGCTGGAAGGGCTGCACCTCGAAGTCGACGTAGGCGAACCCCCCGCCGGGGAAGTTCATCCCCACCATCCGGGGCACCGCCCGGAGGAGCTCGACCGGCACGTCGGTCGCCCGGAGGTAGGAGTCGACGGCGAACGCCGCCTGCTGGCGCGGGGGCACGACGGGCGCGGCGACGAGGACGGCGAAGGCGACGGTGGCGTTGTCCGCGGCCATGACCGGGACGACCCACGCGCCCTCGCTCTCCCCGTAGACACCGACCCGGGCCGGGTCGACCCCCGGCAGGTCACGCAGGACCTGGACGCTGCGCAGGTAGTCGTTGGCCATCGCCACATAGCTGCGGTCCCGCGTGGTGTAGGTGTCGAGCCGCTTGTTCGGCACCATCGTCACGATCCCGGCGCTCGCGAGCGCCTCCGCCTGCGCGACGAACGCCTCCTCGAACCTCCCGGTGCCCGCGCCGTGGACGAAGACGACGCCCGGCCGCTCGCCCTGCGCACCCAACGGCTCGCGCACCATGGCCTCGACCTCGGCGCCGGCCAAGGACACCGTCACCACGGAGGTCGCGATCTCGTAGGTGCCGATCGGGTCCGCCTGCGGCGCACCCCCGATCCGGGTGTCGGCCGACTCGACCTCGATCGTCCTCGTCAGCGGCACGGGGTCCCAGCCCGGCCCGGCGACCTGCCCGAGCAGTGCCAGGACCACGACGGCCACGGCGCTGCTCAGGGCGATCCGGTACCGCACCCGGGGAGTCTAGCCAGCCGGGAGCGCCGTCCCCGGGGGACCCGCCGCCCCGGCGGCGGGCAGCCCCGCACGGACGGGCGCGGGGGTCAGAAGCCGAGCCGGCGCAGCTGCTTGGGGTCGCGCTGCCAGTCCTTGGCGACCTTGACGTGCAGGTCGAGGTAGACCTTCGCGCCGAGCAGCGCCTCGATGCCTCGGCGGGCGGTCGTGCCGACCTCGCGCAGGCGGGAGCCGCCCTTGCCGATGACGATCGCCTTCTGGCTGTCGCGCTCGACGAAGAGGTGGACGCGGACGTCGAGCATCGGCGGCCTGCCGTCGCTGCCGTCCCGGGCCTCCCGCGGCACGATCTCGTCGACGACGACGGCCAGGGAGTGCGGCAGCTCGTCGCGCACGCCCTCCAGGGCCGCCTCGCGCACCAGCTCGGCCACCATGACCGCCTCGGGCTCGTCGGTCAGCTCCCCGTCGGGGTACAGCGCCGGCCCCTCCGGCAGGTGCCCCACGAGCACGTCCAGCAGCGTGTCCACCTGGTAGCCCTCGACGGCGCTGACCGGGACGACGTCCGCCCACTCCCCCAGCTCGGCGATCGCCAGCAGGTGCTCCGCGAGCCGACCCTTGCCGACGGTGTCGGCCTTCGTCGCCACGGCGACGACGGGCGTGGACTCGCGGCCGCCGAGCTCGGCGAGCTGCTGGGCGATGAACCGGTCACCGGGCCCCACCCGCTGGTCCGCCGGGATGCAGAAGACGACGACGTCGACCTCGGTCAGGGTGTCCCGGACGAGGTCGTTGAGGCGCTCACCGAGGAGCGTGCGCGGGCGGTGCAGGCCCGGCGTGTCGACGAGCACGAGCTGGGCGTCCGGGCGGTGGACGACGCCGCGGATCACGTGGCGCGTCGTCTGCGGGCGGCCGGAGGTGATGGCCACCTTCTGACCGACGATCGCGTTCGTCAGCGTGGACTTGCCGGCGTTGGGGCGTCCGACGATGCAGGCGAAGCCCGACCGGAACGCCGTCGGCGTGGTGTCGGGCCCGTCGGGTCCGGTGCTCATCGTCGTTCTCCCTGGTCGTTCGAGGTGCGGTCGTCGTGGCGCTCGGCACGGCGGACGAGGAGGGTCGCGACCTGCCGACGACGCCCCTGCACCCGCTCGGCGGTGACGACCAGCCCGGAGACCTCCGCGCTGGACCCCGCGAGCGGGACCTTGCCGATGGCCTTGGCGAGCAGCCCGGCCGCCGTGTCGACCTCGTCGTCCGTCAGCTCGAGGTCGAACAGCTCACCCAGCTCGTCCACCGGCAGGCGCGAGGGGACACGGTACGTGCCGTCACCGAGGTCCTCCACCTCCGGGCCGGACCGGTCGTGCTCGTCGGTCAGCTCGCCGACGATCTCCTCCAGCGCGTCCTCGATGGTGACGAGACCGGCCACGCCGCCGTACTCGTCCACGACCATGGCGATGTGCGAGGACGCGCTCTGCATGTCCCGCAGCAGGTCGTCGACCGGCTTGGACTCGGGCACGAACACCGGCGGCCGCACCAGGGCCTCGACCGGCTCCGCGTCGACCTCCTCGCCGGCCGTGTGGCGGTACTGGAGCAGGTCCTTGAGGTAGAGGATCCCCACGAGGTCGTCGACGGACTCGCCCACGACCGGGATGCGGGAGTACCCCGACCGCAGGAACAGCGTCAGCGCCTTGCGCAGGTTGGTGCCGGCGGGCAGCACGATCATCTCGGTGCGCGGCACCATGACCGAGCGGACCCGGGTGTCCCCCAGTCCCAGGACGGAGCGGACCAGCGCGCGGTCCTCCTCCTCGATGCTCTGCGACTCGTCGAACCGCTCGACCATCTCCCGCAGCTCCTCCGCGGAGCGGTCGGGCACCGGGGACGCCCCGAGCGCGAGCGGGCGCACCGGCCGGCTCAGGGCCCGGGCCAGCAGCAGGCCCCCGGCGGCGACGCGGACCGCCCCGCGGGGGTGGCGCCGGGCGAGCGAGCGGGGCAGGAAGCGGATGACGAGCAGGCCCAGCGCGACAGCGGTCCCGCCGGCGACGAGCAGCGTCGTCCACCACGGCAGGCCCGCGGTCTCGAGCGCGAGGGTGAGGGCGACGACGGCGACGGCCTCGAGCGCCACGCGCGACCAGGCGGCGGCCGCGACCGCGCCGTGGACGTCCGCCAGGACCCGGTTGACGCGACGACCCAGGGGTGACTGGACGACGGCCATCTCCACGAGGCCGGAGCGGCCGAGGCGCGGGACCGCTGCCTCCCCGGCGCTGAGCACGACGGCCGGCACGAGGGCGAGGACCGCGAGCAGCGCCAGGAGGACACCGAGCGCGTCGGGCGACCCGCTCATCGTCCGGCGAGGAAGGTCAGCAGGAGCCGTCGCTGGAGAGCGAACATCTCCTTCTCCTCCTCCGGCTCCGCGTGGTCGTAGCCCAGCAGGTGCAGGATGCCGTGCGTGGTGAGGAGGAGGAGCTCCTCCTCCGTGGAGTGCCCGGCGTCGCGGGCCTGCCGCGCGGCGACCTCCGGGCAGAGCACCACGTCACCCAGCAGGCCTGCGGGCGTCGGCTCGCCCTCGACCCCCGGCCGCAGCTCGTCCATGGGGAAGGAGAGCACGTCCGTGGGGCCCGGCTCGTCCATGTACTGCACGTGCAGGTCCGTCATGACGTCGGCGTCGACCAGCAGGATCGACAGCTCGGCCTGCGGGTGGACGTGCATCGCGTCGAGCACGTGGCGCCCGAGCGCGGCGAACTCCGCCTCGTCGACCGCGTGCCCGGACTCGTTGTTGACCTCGACGCTCACTGCTGCTCCTCCTGCGCCGGGGCGTCGCCCGCGGCGTCGTCGTCGGTCCGCGCCGGCTCAGCGCGCCGGGCGGCGGACCGGCCCCGGTACGCTCGCTCGCCCCGGCCCGGGCGTGCGGGCCGACCGTCGCGGCGGTCGCCGCCCTCGGCGCGGGCCGCGAGGGTGTCCCACCGCGCGTAGGCGTCGATGATCTCGCCGACCAGGCGGTGCCGGACGACGTCCTCGGACGTCAGGCGGCAGAACGCGACGTCGTCGACGCCGCCGAGGATGTCCTCGACCACGCGCAGGCCCGAGGTGGTGCCGCCGGGCAGGTCGACCTGGGTCACGTCACCGGTGACCACCACCCTGGAACCGAAGCCCAGACGGGTCAGGAACATCTTCATCTGCTCGGTGGAGGTGTTCTGCGCCTCGTCGAGGATGATGAACGCGTCGTTGAGCGTCCGCCCGCGCATGTACGCCAGCGGGGCGACCTCGACCGTGCCGGAGTCCATGAGCCGTGGGATCGAGTCCGGGTCGACCATGTCGTGCAGCGCGTCGTAGAGCGGGCGCAGGTACGGGTCGATCTTCTCGCTGAGGGACCCGGGCAGGAAGCCGAGCCGCTCGCCGGCCTCGACGGCGGGCCGGGTCAGGACGATGCGGTTGACCTGCTTGGCCTGCAGCGCCTGGACGGCCTTCGCCATCGCGAGGTACGTCTTGCCCGTGCCGGCCGGGCCGATCCCGAAGGTGACCGTGTTCCGGTCGATGGCGTCGACGTACGTCTTCTGCCCGACCGTCTTCGGCCGGATCGTGCGCCCCCGGCTGGACAGGATGTTCTGCGTGAGGACCTCGGCCGGCCGGCTGGCCGTCGCCGCCGTGAGCATCTGCACCGAGCGGCCGACCACGTCGGCGTCCAGGACGGTGCCGGTGGCCGCGACCTCGAGCAGCTCGTCGAGCAGCCGGGAGACGAGGGCGACGTCGGCGGGCGGCCCGAGCAGGGTGATCTGGTCGCCGCGCGCGTGGATGGCCACGGCCGGGAACCCGTGCTCGACGGCGCGCAGCACCTCGTCACCGGGACCGAGGAGCGCGACGACGGGCAGATGGCTCGGGACGACGATCCGGTGCTCGACGTCCGTGGAGGCGCGGGCTCGCCGCGCGGGTGTCTCGGTCATGGGTCCGGCCGTCCGGCCTGCGGTCTCCTGTCGCCTCGCCCCCGGGACGTCCCCGTGGCACCGTGCCGCCGCCCCTGCGACGACCGTCCCATCGTAGCGACGCGGGCGCCGACCGCCCGGCCTCGGGCGGCCGTGCGGATCAGGCCGGGGACCAGCCGAGCCGCGTCCCCCCGATGACGTGGCCGTGGACGTGGAAGACCGACTGCCCGGCCTCCGAGCCCGTGTTGAACACGAGCCGGAACTGCCCGCCGGACTCCTGCTCGGCCACCTCGTCGCCGAGCAGGACCACCGCGGCGAGGAGGGCCGGGTCGGCGGCCGCGAGCTGGACGACGTCGGCGTGGTGGTCCCGCGGCACGACCAGGACGTGCACCGGGGCACGCGGGTCCAGGTCCCGGAACGCCAGCGCGGCCTCGTTCTCGGCGACCACCGTCGCCGGGACCTCGCCGGCCACGATGCGGCAGAAGAGGCAGTCCGGCGCGGTCAGCCGGCCGGCCTCCCTGCGGGTCGATCCGTCGCCACCGGGACTCGTCGTCGAGGTCATGGACCCAGGCTAGAGGGCCGGTCGACCCCGGTCAGCCCCAGCGACCGAGCCGCTGGGCGAGCAGGGCGAGCGCGACCGGCCCGGCGGTCGAGGTCCGCAGGACGTGGGGTCCCAGCCGCACGACGACGGCGCCCGCCGACTCCAGCGCGTCGAGCTCCTCCTCGGCGATCCCGCCCTCCGGCCCGACCACCACCAGGACGGCGGGGGCGTCGTCGTCGTTCGGGGCGGACGGGGGCACCGCGGGCGGGGGCACCGCAGGCAGGGGCACCGCGGCCAGGGGCGTCGTGGCGGACTCGTGCAGGACGACGGTCGTCCCGCCCGCCGCCCGCACCCGAGCCGCGAGCGCGGCGAGCGCCCGGGTGTCCACGGGGGCGGCGACATCGGGCACGCGGGCCCGGCGGGACTGCTTGGCCGCCTCGCGGACCGCGGCCGCCCACTTCGCGCGGCTCTTCGCGGCACGCTCACCGCGCCAGACGACGACGGAGCGCCGGGCCTGCCACGGCACGACCTCGTCCACGCCGAGCTCCGTGGCGGCCTCGACGGCGAGCTCGTCGCGGTCGCCCTTGGCGAGAGCCTGGACGAGGACGAGTCGCACCCCGGGCGCCGGCTCGTCGACCCGCTCGAGCACGTCGAGGACGACGCGGCCGCCGTCGACCTGCGCGATCCGGCAGCGCAGGCGCACCCCGGTCCCGTCGGCGACGTCGACCCGCTCCCCCGCGCGACGGCGCTGCACGACGCCCGCGTGCCGCCCCTCGGGGCCGTCGAGCACGTACGTCGCTCCCGGACCGAGCCCCTCGAGGAGTCCCGGTCCGGCGAGGAAGACCGGTGCGCTCACCGACCCGCGAGCTTGTCCCGGAGCTTGGAGAACACCCCCGAGCCCGCCGGTGCCAGGCGCGAGGCCGGTCGCTCCTCGCCACGCAGGGTGGCGAGCCGGCGCAGCAGCTCGGTCTGCTCCTCGTCGAGCTGGGTCGGTACCTGCACGTCCACGTGGACG
>JACIXM010000102.1 GCA_014360395.1 Actinotalea sp. | reverse complement strand
CGCGGCGAACCGCTCCAGCAGCTCGGCGTGGCCGGACACGACGAGCAGGTCGTTCGCGGAGATGCGCGTGCTCTCGGTCGCGTAGACGAACTCCTGCCCGGGCGGCTTGACGCCGATCACCGTGACGCCGTACCGCTGGCGGATCTGCGACTGCCCGATCGTGAAGCCCTGGGTCTCCCGCGGCGGGCGCATCTTGACGATCGTGAAGCCGTCCTCGACCTCGATGTAGTCCAGCAGCTTGCCGGAGACGAGGTGCGCGACGCGGTTGCCGGCGTCGGCCTCGGGCAGCACGACGTGGTGCGCGCCGATGCGGTGCAGGATCCGGGCGTGCTCGCTGGAGATCGCCTTGGCCCAGATCTGCGGGGTGCCGAGGTCGACGAGGTTGCCCGTGATGAGCACGCTCGCCTCGAGGGAGGTGCCCACGCCGACGACGGCGACCGCGAAGTCCCTGGCGCCGACCTGGATGAGCGCCTCGGGGTTGGTCGCGTCCGCCTGGACCAGCGGGAACCGCCCGGTGTACTGCTCGACGAGCTGGGCGTCGCGCTCGACGGCCAGGACGTCGTGACCGAGCCGCTCGAGCGTGAGCGCGATCGCGGACCCGAAGCGGCCGAGCCCGATGAGCAGGACGCCGGCGTCGCGCTCCTTCTCCTTGTTCTTGCCGCGGCCGCGCGCGATGGCGCCGGCTGCCCGGTCCGCGACGCTGCTCTGGCTCGCCGGCAGGCCGGCCGGACGGGGGACCTCGAGCCCGGTGGGCTTCTCCTGGTCGAAGGCGTCAGCCAATGATCGGCCTCTCCTCGGGGTACCGGATCACCCGCCGGCGGTCCCGCAGCGCGAGCGCCGCGGCAACCGTCATGGTGCCGGTCCTGCCGATGAACATGAGCGCGGTGATGACGTACTTCCCGGCATCCGGGAGGTCGGGCGTGATGCCCGTGGACAACCCTACGGTCGCGAAGGCCGAGATGGTCTCGAAGAGGACGACGTCGAGGGAGAGGCCGGTGACCTCCAGCAGGATGATGCTCGAGATGAGGACGGCGGTGGCGCCGATGAAGGCGACGGCGATCGACAGACGCAGCGTGTCGCGCGGGATGCGGCGGCCGAACGCCTCGATGTCGCTGTCGCCCCGGGCCTCGGCGACGATCGCGAGGATGAGCACGGCGAGCGTCGTCACGCGCAGCCCGCCGGCCGTCGAGGCGCTGCCGCCCCCGACGAACATCAGGGCGTCGATGAGCAGCCACGTGGCCTCACCCATCTCGCCGGTGTCGACGGTGTTGAAGCCACCGGAGCGCGGCATCACGGCGGCGAAGAGCGTCGCCAGCACCTTGGTGGGCCCGCCGTCGAGGGCCCCGATCGTCCGCTCGTTGCCCCACTCGAAGATCGCGATGCCCACCATGCCGAGCACGACGAGCAGCGACGACGTCGTCAGCGTCAGCTTGGTGTGCAGGCTCCAGCGGGACACGTCGGTGCGCCGCCGGGCGACGTTGAGGATGACGGGGAAGCCGAGGGAGCCGATGAAGACGCCGAGGATGATCGGCATGCTCATCCACCAGTCGGCGACGTAGGGCGTCAGGCCTTCGGCGGTCGGGACGAACCCGGCGTTGTTGAACGCCGAGATCGCGTAGAAGACCGAGTACCACAGCGCGTCGCCGAGGCTCTCGCCGAGGGTCAGGAAGCGGGGCAGGAGGACGAGCGCGATGACCGCCTCGATGCTGACCGAGGCGACGATGACGACGCGGACGAGGGAGCCGACCTCGCCCAGCTGTGCGGTCTTCGTCTCGGACGCCGTCAGGAGGCGCTGGGTCAGCCCGATCCGGCGGGAGACGGCCATGCCGAGCAGCGACGCCAGGGTCATGATCCCCAGTCCGCCGATCTTGATGCCCGTGATGATGACGGCTTGGCCGAAGCCGGACCAGTACGTGCCTGTGTCGACGGTGACGAGCCCGGTGATGCAGACCGCCGAGGTCGCGGTGAAGAGGGAGTCGACGAACGGGGCGCGCACCCCGTCGGCGGTCGCCTGGGGGAGCTGGAGGAGGGCGGTGAAGATCCCGACGACCGTGGCGAAGACCGAGATGGCGAGCCGGGCGGGGTAACGGCGCGCGATGTCGTCGACCCACTCGCGCGCGACGAGGAGGGGCCGCGGGATCTCCACGCGCACCTCCGTCGGTCCTGGCTCGTCGGTCGAGGACGGCGCAGCGCCGTCGTCGTCGTCCCACTCTGGCACCGCGGGCGCGTTCTGCGCTGGAGGTGACGCCGGGGCGGACGTGCCGTGGCGGGCGACCGGCGACAGCGGGCCCACGTGACCCTGGTCACGAGCACGGCGCCCGGCGGGCTACGGTGAAGCATGCTGACGCGGGTCGTGTGGTCGCCGGCGCTCCTCGGCTACGACTTCGGTCCGGGGCACCCCATGGCCCCCGTGCGCCTGGACCTGACGTTCCGCCTGGCTCGGGAGCTCGGGGTGCTCGACGCCGAGGGGGTCCAGCTCGTGGGGGCGGAGCCGGCGTCGGCCGAGGTGCTCCAGACGGCGCACGACCCGGAGTACGTCGCGGCCGTGGTGCGGGCGTCCGCGACCGGAGAGATCGACGTCGACCACGGGCTCGGCACCCCCGACGACCCGTGCTTCCCGGGCATGCACGAGGCGGCGGCGCGGATCGTCGCCGGATCGGTGGAGGCGGCGGGTGCCGTGTGGTCCGGTGACGTGCTGCACGCGGTCAACCTCGCCGGGGGGATGCACCACGCGATGCGGTCCAGCGCCGCCGGGTTCTGCATCTACAACGACGCCGTGGCAGCCATCCGTCGCCTCCTCGACGCCGGCGCGCAGCGGGTCGCGTACATCGACCTCGACGCCCATCACGGGGACGGGGTCGAGGCCGCGTTCTGGGACGACCCGCGCGTCCTCACGGTGTCCATCCACGAGAGCGGGCTGACCCTCTTCCCGGGGACCGGGCACGTGACCGACGTCGGCGGACCGCACGCGCGGGGGACGGTCGTCAACGTGGCGGTGCCGGCGGGGACGTCCGACACCCGGTGGCTGCGGGCCGTCGACGCGGTGGCGCTCACGGTCGTGCGGGCGTTCGCGCCGGAGGTGCTGGTCACGCAGCACGGCTGCGATGCGCACGGTCAGGACCCGCTGACCCACCTCGACGTGTCCGTCGACGCCCAGCGGGAGGCGATGGAGCGGGTCCACGAGCTCGCGCACGCGGTGTGCGGCGGCCGCTGGCTGGCACTGGGCGGGGGCGGGTACGCGATCACGCAGGTGGTGCCGCGGGTGTGGACCCACCTCCTGGCGGTCGCCGCGCACGCGCCGATCCCGGCGGAGACCGCCGTGCCGGAGGGGTACGCGGAGCACGTCCGGGTGATCACGTCCGGCGGGGGGTCCCCGCCGACGATGGGTGACGGTCCGGTGCGACCGCCGCGGCCGTGGAGCGACGGGTACGACCCGTCCGACGACGTCGACCGGGTGATCCTGGCGGCCCGGCGCGCGGTGTTCGACTGGCACGGCCTGGACCCGCTGTACGACTAGTCACAGGAGTCACCCGTTCCACCCCTTTCACACCGGTCCCACCAGCCCCTAGGCTTCGGGCGACGCAGCCGATCGGCGGCGCCGTCGGGCCGTGGAGGGGATCGGGCAGCGATGAGCAGTGGGCCGGAGCAGCCTCGACTGCGGTACCTCACCGTGGCGGAGGTCGCGGACGTCATGCGCGTCTCGCGGATGACCGTGTACCGGCTGGTGCACGGCGGCGAGCTCCCGGCTGTCCGCGTCGGCCGGTCCTTCCGTGTGCCGCAGGACGCGCTCGACGCGTACCTGGCGGCGTCGTCCACGGAGCACCTCGGCGACGAGCGCGGCGAGGGTCGGCTCAGCTCCTGATCGCGTGCCCTGCTGACCGCTTCGGCTCCTGGTCTCCCCGCGCCCGCCGCCGGGCCCGGGACGCGGTACAGTGGTCGACGGACTTTCCCGAGCTCGGGGCGGTTCCGGGCCCTGGCGGCCCTGAACGGACCCCGGTGTGAACCCGACCTAGAACCTGTGAGGACCCGTGGGCTCCGTCATCAAGAAGCGCCGCAAGCGCATGGCCAAGAAGAAGCACCGCAAGCTGCTGCGCAAGACGCGCCACCAGCGCCGCAACAAGAAGTGAGCTGAGCCGCCCAGGCGGCTGCACGGTCGGGCCCGGTCATGGCGACCGGGCCTGACGTCGTTCTGCGGGCGTGCGCCCCTCCACGCCCGGCGCTGCGAGTCCACCCCCCGCCCGGCGCTGCGGCGAAGCCCTGCCGCACCCCGGGGCGCGCCCCCTGACCTGGCTTCCGGGGCTCGTTCTACATCGATGTACCATCGAGCGACGTGCGAGGCTGGCCCCCGACGTCGGCACCAGGAGGAGCGGATGGCAGTCACGATGCGGGACGTCGCCCGGCGCGCCGGCGTCTCGGCGAAGACCGTCTCCAACGTGGTCAACGGCTACCCGTACATCAAGCCGGAGACCCGCGATCGCGTGCTCGCAGCGATCGAGGAGCTGGGCTACCAGATGAACGCGACGGCACGGAGCCTGCGCACCGGCCGCACCGGGATCATCGGCCTCGCCCTCCCGGAGCTGCGGGTGCCGTACTTCGCCGAGCTCGCCGGCGCCGTCATCGCGGCGGCCGAGGAGTGCGGACTGACGGTCATCATCGAGCAGCACGGCGGGCGCCGGGACCTCGAGCTGGAGGTGCTCACCGGGGCCCGTCGGCACCTCACCGACGGGCTCATCTACAGCCCTCTGGCCCTGGGCACCGACGACGCGGCGTCGCTCCTGGACCTGTCGTACCCGCTGGTGCTCCTCGGCGAGCGCGTCTTCCACCCCGACATCGACCACGTGACGATGCAGAACACGGCCGCCGCGCGCGCGGCGACCGAGCACCTCCTGCGGGCGGGCCGCCGGCGGATCGTCGCGCTCGGCCCCAACCCGACGCAGGACGTCGGCTCGGCACCGCTGCGTCTGACCGGCTACCGCGAGGCGCACGAGGCCGCGGGGCTCGCGGTCGACCCCGTCCTCGTGGTCCCCACGATCCGGACCTGGGACCATGCGACCGGGGCGCGCACCGTCGGCCGGCTCCTGGACGACGGCGTCGACTTCGACGCCGTCTTCGCGTTCAACGACTCCCTGGCCCTCGGCGCGATGCACGAGATCCAGGTCCGCGGCCTGCGCGTGCCGGACGACGTCGCCGTCGTCGGCTTCGACGCCATCGACGAGGGCCGCTACTCCAACCCGACGCTCACGACGATCGACCCGGGACGCACGGTGATCCCCCGCGAGGCCGTCCGGCTCCTCGACGAGCGCCGGCGCGGGGTCGCGGGCGGGGCGCGCCGGATCGCGCCGGACTTCCAGCTGGTCCCGGGCGGCTCGACCGGCGCGCCGGACCGCGCCGCCGCGACCGCGGCCGTCGGCTGACGACCCCGCGTCGCCGGTCGACGCCGGCGCGAGCGACCCGCGAAGAATCTCCGCCGACCTCTTGACGTTGCTTCTTCATCGATGAAAGATAACGTTCTACATCGATGCAGAAGCCGTCGGCGCCGGTGCCGCGGCACGGATCAAGGAGGATTCGCATGCTGAAGACCCGATGGGCAGGCCGCCGCGCACGCAGCGTCGCCGTCGCCCTGGGCGCTGCCGCCGCGCTCGCCGCGTGCGGAGGCGGGAGCGGTGGGGGCGGCTCGTCCGCGGCCTCGTGCACCAACACGATCAAGGTCGAGGACGTTCCGCTGGTCACCGTCTGGGCCTGGTACCCGGCGATGGAGCAGGTCGTCGACCACTTCAACGAGACCAACGACGACGTGCAGGTCTGCTGGACGAACGCGGGCCAGGGCGGGGACGCCTACCAGGCCTTCAGCACGGCGCTCGAGGCGGGCTCCGGCGCCCCGGACGTCATGATGATCGAGGCGGAGTTCCTCGGCCAGTACACGATCCGGAACGCTCTCGTGGACCTCGCGCCCTACGGTGCCGCCGAGCTCGAGGGCGACTACACCGAGGGCGCCTGGGCGGACGTCACCGAGGGCGACGCCGTCTACGCCATCCCGGTCGACGGCGGCCCCATGGGCCTGCTCGTCCGCCAGGACATCTTCGACGAGCACGGCGTCGCGGTGCCGACCACCTGGGAGGAGTTCGCGGACGCGGCCCAGGCCCTGCAGGACGCGGGCTTCGACGGCGTGATCGCCAACTTCCCGCCGAACTGGTGGGCCTTCGTGCAGGCGATGGCGGCCCAGAAGGGCTGGGCGCCGTTCACCTACGACTCGGCGAGCACCGACATCGGCATCAACATCAACACCCCTGAGGCCGTCGAGGTGCTGGCCTTCTGGGAGGACCTCGTCGACCGCGGCCTCGTCGCCACCGACGAGGCGTTCACGGCCGACTACAACGCCAGCCTCGTCGACGGCACGTACGCCTCGTACGTCGCCGCCGCGTGGGGCCCGGGCTACCTCGAGGGTCTGTCCGACGCGGACGAGGACGCCGTGTGGCGCGCCGTGCCGCTCCCGCAGTGGGAGGGCGAGGAGCCGCGGTCGGTGAACATCGGCGGGTCCACCTTCGCCGTCTCCGAGCAGGCCTCGGACGAGGAGCTCGCCGCCCGGGTGGCGATGGACATCTTCGGCACGGACGAGGCGTGGCGGATCGGCATCGAGGAGGCCGCGCTGTTCCCGCTGTGGCGGCCGGTGCTGGAGTCGGACTACTTCGCCGAGCTCGAGTACCCGTTCTTCGACGGTCAGCAGATCCAGAAGGACGTCTTCCTCGAGGCGGCGGCCGGCTACGAGGGCTTCACGACGCCCCCGTTCCTGACCTACGTCTACGACCAGGGCACCCAGCAGCTCACCGCCCTCGTCGAGGGCCGGGTGGACGCGGCCGGCGCGCTCGAGGCGCTCGAGGCGGACGTCCGGGCGTACGCGGAGTCGCAGGGCTTCACGGTCATCGAGTGATCCGGGTCCCGGGCCGGGCCGCCGAGCGGTCCGGCCCGGGCGTCCGATCCTGAGAGGGAGCGATCCGCATGACGACGACGTCGACGACGTCCGGTGCCGTCCGCACCGGACGCGACACGCCCCATGCCCGCGTCGGCCGCATCGAGCGTGACCGGCAGCGCTGGGGCTGGCTCTTCCTGACCCCGTTCGCCGTGGTCTTCCTGGTGCTCCTCGTGGCGCCGCTGGCCTACGCCTTCTGGATGAGCCTGCACACGAGCACCCTGGCGGCGGGGGAGTCCTTCACCGGCCTGGCGAACTACCAGCGCGCGTTCACCGACCCGCTGTTCCTCGGCGGTCTGCGCCGGGTGGGCATCTTCGTCGCGGTGATGGTGCCGATCCAGCTGGGCGTCGCCCTCGCGGCGGCGCTGGTGCTCGACACCCTCACCACACGGCTGTCCCGGTTCTCCCGCCTGATGATCTTCGTCCCCTACGCGGTGCCGGCGATGATCGGCGCCCTCATGTGGGGCTTCCTCTACAGCCCGCGCTTCGGGCCGGCGAACGACCTGTTCGGGCTCTTCGGAGCGAGCCCGCCGGCCTTCCTGGCCCCCGGCACCGTGTTCTACAGCCTGGTCAACATCGTGACCTGGCAGTGGTCGGGCTACTACATGATCATCATCTACGCCGCCCTGCGCGGGATCGACCCCTCCGTCTACGAGGCGGCGCGGATCGACGGGGCGAACGGCCGCCAGATCGCGTTCCGCATCAAGGTGCCGATGATCTCCGCCGCGCTCGTCATGGTCGTGGTGTTCGCCCTCATCGGGACGCTCCAGTTCTTCACGGAGCCCTCGATCCTGCGCAACGTGGCCTCGGGCGCGATCCCGGTGCACTACACGCCCAACATGTACGCGCACGGGCTGGCGTTCTCCTACCAGCAGTTCAACTACGCCTCGACGATCTCCTTCGCCCTCGGCGTCATCGTCTTCGCGTTCTCGTACCTCTTCCTCTTCCTGACCCGCAAGAAGAGCGGACTGAGCTCATGAGCATCCAGACGACCGGCGGTGCCGCCGGTGCCCCGCCGACGACGACGACCGAGGGCCGCCTGCGCCGACGCCGCCGCGGCCCCGAGGACGCCCCCCGCGGCCCAGGAGGCTCGCGGCTCGGCTCGCACCTGTTCCTCCTGGCGCTCGTGCTGTACTTCGTCACCCCGCTGTGGTGGCTCGTCGTCGCCTCGACGAAGTCCAACTCCGGCCTGTTCGCGAGCAGCAGCAGCCCGCTGTGGTTCGCGGACGAGTTCTCCTTCGTCGAGAACGTCCAGCGGCTGACCACCTACCAGGGCGGCATCTACTGGACGTGGCTCGGCAACTCGTTCCTCTACGCCCTGGCCGCGGGTGTCGGGGCCACCGTCCTGGCCCTGCTCGCGGGGTACGGGTTCGCGAAGTACCGCTTCCGCGGGCGCAACGCGGCGTTCGCCCTCCTCCTCGGCAGCGTCATGGTGCCGCTGACGGCGCTCGTCATCCCGACGTTCGTGCTGCTCGCCGA
>JACIXM010000101.1 GCA_014360395.1 Actinotalea sp. | reverse complement strand
GCCGCCGCGCCGGGTCCCCCCCGGCGCGACGGGCCGCCACGTCGTGGGGCGGCCCTTCTGCTGTCCGGGTGCGGGTGGGCCGGGCGGCGCCGCGCTCAGCCTGTCGGCGCGCGCCCTACGTGGACCGGGAGGTCTCGGCCTGGGCGGCGTCGACGACCTCGCCGACGAGCCGCTCGACCACGTCCTCGAACATCGCGACGCCCAGGACGCGCCCCTCGTCGCGGACCACGGCGAGGTGGGCGCCCTGGGCCTGCAGCGCGGTCAGGGCGGTGTCCAGCGGCGTCTCGGCGGCGATGTGCGCCAGGGGCCGGATCCGGCCGCGCGGCACGGCGGTGTCCTGCATGCCGTCGGGGACCATGAGCAGGTCCTTGAGGTGGACGTACCCGACCAGGCGGCCGTCGTCGTCGGCGAGCGGGAAGCGGGAGTAGCCGGTGCGCACGCAGGCGGCCTCCGCCTCGGCGTAGGTGACGCCCTCGGGGAGGGTGACGACGTCGTCCAGCGGCACGGTCACGGTGCGGACGGGCTGCTCGCTGAGCGCCAGCGCACTCACCAGGAGCTCGCTCTCGCCCTCCTCGAGCAGGCCCTCCTGACGGGACTCGGCGACGAACGCGGCGACCTCGTCGGCGGTGAAGGCCGACGCGACCTCGTCCTTCGGCTGCACCCGCAGCGCCCGCAGGACGGTGTTCGCGGTCCAGTTGAGGACCACGATGATCGGCTTGAGGACGAGGACGACGCCGTAGAGCACCGGCCCCAGCAGCAGCGCGGACCGCTCCGGGCCCGCGATGGCGATGTTCTTCGGCACCATCTCGCCCAGCACCATGTGCAGGGACACGACGATCGCCAGGGCGATGATCAGTGCGACGGTGTGCAGCGCGGCGCCCTCGATGCCGACCCGCGCCAGCGGCACCTCGAGCAGGTGGGCGACCGCCGGCTCGCCGATGGCGCCGAGGCCCAGGGAGCACATCGTGATGCCGAGCTGGGCACCGGCCATCATGAGCGAGACCCGCTCCATGGCCCGCAGGGTGAGGCGGGCGGCGCGGGAGCCCTCGGCCGCCCGCGGCTCGATCTGCGTGCGCCGGGCGGCGATGAGCGCGAACTCCGCGCCCACGAAGAACGCGTTGCCCGCGAGCAGCGCGACGGCGATGAGCAGGGCGGTGAGGTCACTCATGGCCGCGCCCCGCGGCGTCGTCGTCGGCGGGCTCGCCGTCCTCGTCCTCGTCCTCCGGGCCGAGGACGGACAGGGTGAGGCGGTCCACCCGCCGCCCGTCCAGGCGGGTCACCTCCAGGCGCACGCGGACGGAGGCGGCGATGCCGTCCTCGTCGCGGTCGTTCTCGTCCCGGGCGTCCAGGACCACGGCGTCGCCGGGCTCGGGGAAGCGCTCGAGGTGCTCGGTCACCAGGCCGCCGAGGGTGTCGGACTCCTCGCCCTCGGGCAGGTCCAGTCCGGCGATCTCCCCGACCTCGTCCGGGCGCAGGAGGCCGGACAGGGACCACGTGCCGTCCGGCAGGCGCCGGTGCCGGTTCACGGGCCGGTCCTGCTCGTCCTGGATCTCCCCGACGAGCTCCTCCACGAGGTCCTCCAGGGTGATGATGCCGTCGGTCCCGTCGTACTCGTCGACGACGACGGCGAGCTGCAGGCCCTCGCGCAGCACGTCCAGGACGGCGTCCAGCGGCATCGCCGACGGCACCGCGGCGATGGGCCGGGCGATCTCGCCGACGGTGGTCCCCGCCCGCCGCTCGGCCGGCACCGCGAGGGCGTGCTTGAAGTGCACGGCGCCGACGACGTGGTCGACGTCCTCGCCCAGGACGGGGAACCGGGCGTGCCCGGTGCGCGCGGCGAGGCGGAAGACCTCCTCGACCGGCGCGTCCGCCTCGAGGAACCGGACGCGGGGCCGCGGGGTCATGGCGTCGGCGGCCGTGCGCTCGCCGAGCTCGACCGACTTGGCGACCCGGTCCGCCGTGGCGCTGTCGAGCAGGCCCCGCTCGGCCGAGCGGGCGGCGAGGGAGCCGAGCTCCTGGGCGGAGCGGGCGGAGGCGAGCTCCTCCTGCGGCTCGATGCCCAGGGAGCGGACGATGCGGTTGGCGGTGCCGTTGAGGAAGCGCAGCAGCGGGCCCATGAGCCAGCTGAAGCCGCGCTGCGGCCCGGCGACGACCCGGCCGACGGCGAGCGGCTCGGCGATGGCCCAGTTCTTGGGGACGAGCTCACCGAAGACCATCTGGCTGCCGGTGGCGATCGCGAACGCCAGGGCGAAGGAGACGCCCGTCGTCGCGCCGTCGCTGAGGCCGGTGGCGCCGACGGGGCCGCGCAGCAGGGCGGCGATGGAGGGCTCGGCGATGAAGCCGACGACGAGGCTCGTCACCGTGATGCCGAGCTGGGCGCCGGACAGCTGCGTGGAGAGGGTGCGCGTGGCCTTCTGGATGGAGGCGGCGCCGGCGTCACCGGACTCGGCGAGCCGTGCCACCGTCGGCCGGTCGACGGTGACGAGGGAGAACTCGGCGGCGACGAAGAGCGCGTTCGCGCCGATGAGGACGACGACGAGCAGGAGCAGGAGCCACTCGGGGGTCATCGCGCCGTTCCCTCGCCCGCCCCGGTCGCGCCGGTCGGAGGATCAAGAGGGTCTGCGTCCGCGGAGCCACCTCGTGGCTCGGGACTCGGGCCGGTATCACTCATGGCACACCACGATAAGGGCGCGCGGCGCCCGTGCTCAGGCGCGGAGCGCCTCGCGGGACTCGATGAGCGCGTCGACGAGCGGGTTGCGCGGCGCGGCGGGACGCGCACCGGGGCGGCCGACCGCGTAGCCCTGGACGGCGTGCGCGCCGAGCGTGGCCCAGGCTGCGAGGTCCTCGACCGTCTCGATGCCCTCGACGACCAGGCGGGCGCCGCTGCGCTGGGTGAACCCGACGATGGACGCTGCCAGCGCACGCCGCAGCGGGCTGGCCGCGACGTCCTGGGTCAGCGACATGTCGAGCTTGATGACGTCCGGCTCGAGCTGGACGATGTGCTGCAGGCTCGCGAAGCCGGCGCCGGCGTCGTCGACGGCCAGCTCGACCCCGAGGCAGACCAGTGCCGCGAGCGCCTCCCGCAGGAGCGGGTAGTCCTCGATGACGGCGTGCTCGGTGATCTCCACGGTGAGCGGCCGGTCGGGGTGGGCGCGGACGAGCTCGACGAGGCGCTGGTCCGCGACGGTGGCGGGGGAGGCGTTGACCGACAGGCGGACGTCCGACGGCAGGCCGCGGGCACCCTCGAGGGCGGCCTCGATGGCGGCGATCTCCAGCTCGATGCCCAGGCCGGCCGCGTGCGCGGCGGCGAACCAGCGGTCCGGCGTGCGGTCGGGGTGGCCGTCGAACCGGCTCATCGCCTCGACGGACACCAGCCGCCCGTCGGTGAGGTCGTAGATCGGCTGGAACACGGGACGCAGCCGCCGGTGGGCGAGCACGTCGGGGACGAGGTCGACCAGGTCGCGCTCGACGGGCGTGCGGCTCGTCGTCGGCCGCTCGATGGTGCCGCGCAGGTCGACGGCGAGCTGGCGGTCGTAGGAGCGGTCACGCATCGCGACGACGGCGCCGGCGAGCAGCGCGACGACGAGGAGGGCGACGGCACGCGTGAGCCAGACGGTCGGGCTCTGCAGCTCCCCGGTCGCGGTGCTCAGCGGCATCGCCGGTCCGCAGATCGCAGCGGCGGACACGGCGACGGCGACGGCCCCCTGGGTCCGGAACCGCAGGGCCGCGACGAGGATCGGGACGGAGAAGAGGAGGGTGAGCCCGCGGCTCGTGCCCCCGCTGGCCCAGACGGCGGCGCCGATCCCGAGGGTCAGCGCGGCGAGCAGCGCGACGGCCGTGGCCGGCGGCAGCCGGTACGCCCGCGAGAGGGCGTCGGACCAGGGGGCCGCCGCGGGCAGGGCGAGGGCAGGGGCGGGGGCGGGGCGTGCGCCCCGTTCCGAGACGTGCGGTCCAGCAGCGGCCGACATCCGTGCCGTCTCCTCCGTGCGGGTGGCCCCGGGGTGGGGCTGCGACGTTGGTCCTTTCGGCTATCGGCACGTCCGAGGGGTGACTGAAGTGACGGATGTGACGCATGTGACGAAATCGGGACGGGGAGGGGCCGTGGGGAACGGGCCTGCTGCGAGGGGTCGCCTGGGGCCTGGCGTCGAGGGTGGGCCCCGTGGGGCTCGAACCCACAACCGACGGATTAAAAGTCCGCAGCTCTACCGATTGAGCTAGAGGCCCGGGGGTTCCACGCTTGAGTCCGCTGAACCCTCCACGGAACCCTGCTCGGAAGTATGCCGCAGCCAGGCGCCGCTCCGGCCCGGCGACGAGCGCACCGCACGTGAGAGCCTCGAGACGCCGAGCGTGCGCGCACGGACCGGGCCCAACCCGGCCCGGCTCTGTGCGACCGCGGCGGGGGTGGTGGTGGTGCGGGGCGGGACCACGATCGTCGACGGTGACGGTTCACACCGCGTTCACGTCGGGCCGCTCGGCAAATCGGTCGTCATCGGGAGCGTTCGGGCAGGTAAGGAGCGGATCCGGCAGTTGCCTGCCTACGGTGCCCGGACCACACGACGAGGGGGACCGATGCTGCGACGGTGGATGGCCCGGCTCCAGGCGGCGGTGCCCCGCCCGACGGTGCGCCAGCAGGTCGCGTGCCGTCTCGGTTTCCACGGGCCCCCTCCGCGGACGGCGGTGGGGCCCGTCGAGGGGTTGTGCGGGGAGTGCGGCCGATCCCTCAGGGGTTGAGGAAGCTTCCCGGGTCGTCCTCGGTGGGGTTCGGCTGGGTCGGCATGGACCGCATCTCGTAGGGGTCCTCCTCCTCGCCGGCGACGTCGTCGTCGGCCACGGTCCGGGCCTCGTCGACCTCCGGGTCACCCAGGGGGTCCGGGGAGTCGTTCGGGACCGGCGCGTCCTCGGCCCGGTGCGCGCCACCTGTCTGCTCGGTCATCGCTTCCTCCTCGGCTCGCGGCCGGGCCGCCGTCGTCGCGGTCCGCCGTCTCGACGGTAGGCCGGGGCGGCCGGGGCTGCACCCCGGACGGGCGGGCGGGGCCCCACGCCGATCCGCCGCGCGGCGGCCCGCCCTGAGGCGCGGCCGGACGGGTGAACGCACGCCGAGCGAGCCCGCCGCCCCTGTCCGCGGCAGCAGATGATCCCTAGGCTGCGGGGGCGGGCGCGCGGGCGCTCACGTCAGGGGGCGAAGCCGCATGCGTCGTGGATCCCTGGCCGGTGCCGCCGCGGCCCTGACCCTCCTGCTCGCCTCTCCCGGCGCGCCCGCGGTGGCCGAGGAGCCGTCCGGTGGGACGTCACCGTGACGGACTGGGCCGGGTACACGAACACCGCCTCCACCACCTTCCGGGTGGACCACCCCGTCTCGTTCTCCCCGCTCCGGATCACCGACGCCGCGGGCCGCGCGGTCACACCGACCACCTGGGTCCTCTCGGGCTCCCGGCTCCGCGCGCGGACCACCATCAGCGTCTCGCCCGCGTACACCGGCGGCATCCGGAGCTGGTCGCTGTGGGTGGAGGAGGGCAACGGGACACCGGCGCTCGCCGGCATCAACGACTGGGACGACCGCACGCGGTACCCCTGCCTGACGGTCCCGGCGTCCGCGACCACCTGCTCGGGCCCGGTCACGATCGACCGGACGTGGCACGTCGGCGACTGGGCGTCCACGAGCAGGGGCCGGGTGGCGGGATACACCATCCCCGGCCCCGAGGTGGGGACGCACGCCTCCTACCGCATCTACCCCCGCAGCACGTCCGTCATGCGGACCACCGCCCGCGCGGTCCCGGTCGGCTCGGCCGTCACGGTCTCCGGACGGCTCACGCGTGTCGAGGTGGGGACCCTGCCGGCGGACCAGCCGGGGATCGCCGGCGAGGCGATGGTGCTCCAGCAGCGCCCCGCCGGCAGCACAGCGTGGACGACGGTCGGGTCGGCGACGACGTCGTCCACCGGTGCGGTCGGCGTCACGGTGCGGCCCGCCCGCACCACGGAGTACCGCTGGCGCCACGCCGACCGCGTCGGCGTCGCCGGCCCCTCGACCTCCCCGGTGGTGAAGATCGGGGCGCGGCCGGCGGTCTCGCTCGCCGTCCTCACGTCGACGCCGACGGCCCGCGCCGCGACCTCGGTGCGGATGACGTCGTCCCGCCCGCAGGCGGGCTACACGCTGCGGCTGCAGCGGTGGACCGGGACGGAGTGGAAGACGCTCACGACCGCACCGCAGAGCACCGCCGGGACCGCCACCGTCAAGGTCCTCCTGCCGGCCGGGACGGTGCGACTGCGGGCGGTGGCCGCGACGACGCCGTCGTTCGCCCAGGGCGTCAGCCCGACGGTGGCGGTGTCGGTGCGTCGCTGACGGTACCGGGCTCGGCCGGGCCGAGATCCAGGCGGAACGGTGGGTACTGGTCGGTCATGAGCGACACGTAGACGCCCACCCGGTACACCCACCGGTTCAGGCCCACGAGCAGGTCGTGCAGCCCGCGGGGGTACCGGCCGCTGAAGAGCAGCACCACACCGACGACCAGGACGAGGATCCCGATGAGGCCCGTCTGGGACTGGTACTGGGCCGCGCCCTGCGCGTCCTCCCAGCGGACCTGCGGTCCGAGCAGCAGCGCCAGGACGAGGTAGTGCGGGATCGCCAGGAGCCACCACTTCACCAGCGCGAGTCCGCGGGACAGCCGCTCGGGGTATACCACGTGCAGTCGGGCGGGGTGGTCGGGGACGTCGTCGAGCGTGAAGGGCGGGTACGCGTCCGTCCCCAGCGCGCTGTACCCGTAGTACGCCACGCGCCAGCTCCAGCGCAGCACGCCGACCTGGAAGTCGAAGATCGCTCGGGGGTACCGCGCCGTGGCAGCCACCGTCACCAGCACCACGGGCCACAGCACGAGGTACGCCAGCCACAGGAACGCCAGCACGATCGCGTGGGGCAGCAGCAGGAGCCACTTGACCAGCCACAGCCACCGCGACACCGCCGGGTCGGGAACGCCCTCCAGGACCAGCGGGTAGGCGGGCGGCGCGGGCGGGGCGGGGGTCCAGGGACCACCGGTGGTCGAGGTGGTGCCGGCCATGAGGTCCTCCCTGCGGCCGGCCCGGCGGCACGGGCGCCGTCGCGGCGGCCACCGTCCAGGCTGGCACCGTTGGGTGCGGCGCGGACCAGACCAAGGACCCAACCGCCGGCCGACCACACGGCGACCGCCCGGTGAACGGTGCGGCGCTCGCGGACGGCGCGCTCCTGAACCCCGCCTGACGGGTGTGAACGTTGATCGAACCCTTCGGCAACGGACCCGCCGGACGGCATGTCGACCCGATCCGGGTGCCTAGCGTCGCGCCCATGACCGCCGTCCTCGCCCCGCGCACCGGGACCGCTCCCGGTGCGCCCGGCCCCGCCGAGCGGCGTCGTCGTCGGCCGGGCCTGGCCCGCCGGCGCCGCGCGCTCCTGTGGTTCCTCCTCCTCGCCGGACCGAACGTCGCGCTGCTGCTCGTGTTCGTGTACCGGCCGCTGCTGGAGAGCTTCTACCTCTCGACGATGCAGTGGAACCTGGGGTCGCCCGTCGCGCGGTTCGTCGGCCTGGGCAACTACGTCGAGTGGTTCACCAGCCCCGCCACCGCGCAGGTCCTGACGACGACGGCGGTCTTCACGGTCGCCACGGTCGGCGGGGCCCTCGTGCTCGGGCTCGGCCTGGCGCTCCTGCTGGACCGGCGCCTGCCCGGCCGCGGCCTGGCCCGGACGGTCGCGTTCGCGCCGTACGTGCTGTCCGGGTACGCCGTCGGCATCCTCTGGCTGTTCATCTTCGACCCGCGCTACGGGTTGATGTCCGCGGTGCTCGGCTGGTTCGGCGCGTCCTCGCCGCAGTGGTACACCGCGGAGCCCTGGCCGCTGGTCATGATCATCGTGGTGTACCTGTGGAAGAACCTCGGGTACGTCGCGCTCATCTACCTCGCCGGCCTGCAGTCGATCCCGCAGGACCTGCGCGACGCCGCGGCGCTGGACGGCGCGAGCCCGGCCCGCACGCTGCGGTCGATCGTCCTGCCGTTGCTGACGCCGACGACGTTCTTCCTCACCGTCACGATGCTGCTCGCCTCGCTGCAGTCCTTCGACATCATCCGCTCGATGACGTCCGGCGGCCCCCTCGGCAGCACGACGACCCTGATGTACCAGATCTACCAGGAGGGCTTCGTCAACGGCCGGGCGGGCTACGCCTCGGCCGGCGCGACGGTCCTCTTCCTCGTCCTCCTGGTGGTCACCGCGCTGCAGCTGCGCTACGTCGAGAAGAAGGTCCACTACGCATGAGCCTGCAGATCGCTCCCCGCCACGACGCCGGCCCGGTACCGCCCGGCGCGTCCACCGCCGTGCCGGAGCGACCCGCCGTGGCCGGCCCCGGGCGCCGTCGTCGGCCGCCGCGAGCGATGCTGCTCGACGCGAGCGGCTGGGTGACCATGGTCATCGCCACGGTGGTGCTCGGCGCGCCGCTGGTCTGGATGCTGCTGGCCAGCCTCAAGCGGCCCGACGAGCTGTACCGGTTGCCGCTGCAGTGGTTGCCGGAGGCCGTGGACCTGACCAGCTACGGCAACGCCGCGCAGACCATCCCGCTGGGTCAGCTCTTCCTCAACAGCGTGGGCCTGACCGTCGTCGGCGCGGGGCTGAAGGTGCTGCTGGGGCTGTCCTGCGCGTACGCGCTGGTGTTCCTGGACGTGCCGTACCGCCGGACGGTGTTCCTGGTGGTCATCGCGGCGCTGATGATCCCGCCGCAGATCACGATCATCCCCAACTACACGTTCGTGGCGAGCCTGGGCTGGCTCAACACCTACCAGGGGATCCTCGTGCCGGGCCTGGCGAGCGCGTTCGGCACCTTCCTGTTCCGCCAGCACTTCCTCACCCTGCCCGCGTCGGTCCTGGAGGCCGCCGAGCTCGACGGCGCCGGCCACTGGCGGCGGCTGTGGCGGTTCGTCGTGCCGATGTCGCTGCCGACCGTCGCCGCCGTCGGCCTCGTCGCGGTGGTCACCGAGTGGAACGACTACCTGTGGCCGTTCCTCGTCGTGGACGACCCACGGAAGATGACGCTGCCCGTGGGCCTGACCCTCCTGCAGAACATCGACGGGATGAGCGACTGGGGCGTGCTGCTGGCCGCCACGGTCCTGGTCACGCTCCCGATCCTGCTGCTCTTCCTCGTGCTGCAGCGCCGGCTCGTCGCCGGCCTGACCACCGGGGCGGTCACCGGCTGAGCCTCCCCGGGCCTCGTCCCGCACCCGAACCGGGCCTCGGCCCGCACCCGAACCGGGCCTCGGCCCGCACCCGAACCGGGCCTCGGCCCGCACACCCCCGGGCGGCTGCCCGGCACCCGACCCCGGGCCGACCCGGTCCGGTCCCGCCCCCGCGCCCGCGGGAGCACCCACCGCACTCCTGAGGAGACACCTGTGTCCATCCCCTCCGTGCCGACGCGCCGCACCCGGCGTCCGTCGACGCTCGTGCTCGGCGCGCTCACGGCCGCCGGCGCCCTGACGCTGACCGCCTGCGCCGGGCCGACCGTCGCCTCCGGCGACGCGCCGGCCGAGGCGCGCGAGGCGACCGCGATCGACTGGTCGCAGGTCGAGCCCGCGTCCGAGATCACGTGGTGGAGCAACCACCCCGGCGGCTCGCAGCCGGTCGAGAAGGAGCTCGTCGAGCGCTTCGAGGCCGAGTACCCCGACATCAAGGTCAACCTGGTGACCGCCGGTGCGAGCTACGACGAGATCGCCCAGCGCTTCCAGGCCGCCTCCCAGACCGACCAGCTGCCGGACCTGGTCATCTCCTCCGACGTGTGGTGGTTCCGCTACCACCTCAACGACCAGATCATGCCGCTGGACGACGTCTTCGAGCACCTGGAGGTCGACGTCGACGACTTCGTCCCCGCCTTCCGCAGCGACTACGAGTACGAGGGGCAGCACTGGGCCGCGCCGTACGCGCGCTCCACGCCGCTCTTCTACTACAACAAGGACATGTGGGCCGCGGCCGGGCTGCCCGACCGGGGCCCGGAGACCTGGGCCGAGCTCGGGCAGTGGCAGGAGGCGCTGGCCGAGCAGGTGCCGGCAGACTCGGCGCCGCTCGGTCTGTCCGTCGGCCCGTCGTGGTCGGCGTGGTGGTTCAAGAACATCCTGTGGGGCCACGGCGGCCGGTACTCCGACGAGTGGGACACCACGCTCGACACCCCCGAGGCGCTCGAGGCCGGGGAGTTCCTGCGCGGGATGTTCCACGAGACGGGCCTGGCCACGGTCTCCGAGGACGCCACCGTCGACTTCGCCTCCGGCGTCGTCGCCGCGACGATCGGGTCGACCGGCTCGCTCAAGGGCATCCTCGACGCCGCGTCGTTCGAGGTCGGCACCGCCTACCTGCCCGACGGCCCCGCAGGCGGCGGCACGCCGACCGGCGGCACCGGCCTGGCCATCCCGTCCTCGCGCACGCCGGAGCAGCAGCTCGCCGCGGCGATCTTCCTGAAGTTCCTCACCGACACCGAGCAGACGGCGTTCTTCTCCCAGGGCACCGGCTACATGCCCGTGCGCACCTCGGCGATCGAGTCCGACGAGATGAAGGCCGTCTACGCCGAGGCCCCGCAGTTCCGCACCGCGGTGGACCAGCTCAACGACAGGGCGCGCTCGCAGGACTGGATCCGCGTGTTCGTCCCCGGCGCCGACCAGCTGCTCAGCGAGGGCATCGAGCAGATCGTCCTGCGCGGCACCGACCCGGCCGACGCGTTCGGGTCCGTCGCACCCCGGATCGAGACCGCCTACCGTGAGAACGTGGAGCCCTACCTGTGACGGTCGTCGTCGCCCACCGCGGCAACTCCTCGGTGGCTCCGGAGAACACCCTCGCGGCCTTCGAGGCCGCCTGGCGGGCGGGCGCCGACGCCGTCGAGCTGGACGTCCAGCTCACGGCGGACGGGCACGTCGTCGTCATCCACGACGAGACCCTCGACGCGACGACCGACCTGATCGGCGCGCTCGCCTCGACGGAGCTGGCGACGGTCCGGACGGCCGACGCCGGCGGGTGGTTCTCCCCGTCCTTCGCGGGGCAGCGGGTGCCGACGTTCGCCGAGGTCCTCGACCTGCTCGCCGCGCGACCCGGCATCGACCTGCTGCTGGAGGTCAAGGGCGCCTGGACGGTCGACCAGGTGCGCCGGGTCACGGAGCCGATCGCGGCCACCGGCCTGCTGGACCGGGTCGTGGCGCAGAGCTTCTGGCCGGAGACGGTTGCGGCGCTGCGCACGGCAGCTCCGGACCTGCGGCGGGGCCTGCTGGTCCTCGAGGCGGGCCCGAACCTGCTCGAGCGGTGCGCCGAGCTCGACGTCGTGACGTGCAACCCGCACGGGCTGCTGCTCCTCCAGCAGCCGGACCTCGTGGACCGGCTGCACGCCGCCGGCCTGCAGGTCGTGGTGTGGACGCTGAACGAGCCGGACCAGTGGGCGGCCGCGGTCGCCCTCGGGGTGGACGGGATCATCACCGACCGTCCGGATCGGCTCGCCGGCTGGCTCGAGGCCCGCGTGCCCGCGGCCGCACCGGCCGAGGTGGGCGCCGTCGTCTGACGCGGTCGGCGCTGATCAGGACGAAGACCAACGGGGAGGCTTCGTGGCGGATATCGCCACGACGTCTCCCCGTTGTTCGCGCCGCACCACCCGCGACGTCGTGCCTCACCGGTGCGGCGTCGGCGCGACGCCGGCCTGCCGGTCCGACGACGGCGCCGCGGGTCACGCCGGGGCGTCGTGGCGGCGGTAGACCTCGCTCATCCGGCCGGTCGGGTCCAGGCGCTGCAGGAGTGCGTCGGTGATGGCCGTGAGCTGGGCTATCTGCTCCGGCGTGAGCGCGTCGATGACGTGCTCGCGGACGGTGGCGACGTGCCCGGGCGCCGAGGCCAGGACGGTCTGCCAGCCGGGCTCGGTCAGGCGGGCGTTCGTGGCGCGGGCGTCCTGCGGGCAGGGGAACCGCTCGACCAGCCCGCGCTCCTCCAGCCGCCGCACGACGTGCGAGAGCCGGGGGAGCGTCGCATTGGTCTGCGCCGCGAGCCGGGTCATCCGCAAGGTGTGCTCGGGCGCCTCGGACAGCATCGCGAGCACGTAGTACTCGAAGTTCGTCAGGTCCGCGTCGCGGCGCAGCTGCTGGTCCAGCCGCCCGGGAAGCAGCTCCAGCACGGCCGCCAGCCGCACCCACGCCGCCAGCTCCTCACGCGTCAGCCACCGGGTCTCCATGACCCCAGTCTGCCCGAAGGTTGTCGGAACAACCACGTCGCTGCTACCGTTCAGTTGTAGCGACAACCAAACGCCGCCACGAGCGCACCCACAGACCAGGGAGACACCATGAGCACCGTCACCATCATCGGCACCGGCACCATGGGCACCGCCATCGCGGGCCTCGCCGAGAAGGCGGGCCGCACCGTCCAGCTGCTCGGCACGGCCGACGCCGCCACGCCCGTCGCCGGGGAGATCGTCGTCCTCGCCGTCCCGTACCCCGCGGTCGCGAAGGTCCTCGCCGAGCGCGGCGACCAGCTCGCCGGCCGGGTCGTCGTCGACATCACCAACCCGGTCGACTTCGAGACCTTCGACTCCCTGACGGTCCCGGCCGACTCCTCGGCCGCCGCGGAGCTCGCCGCCGCGCTGCCGACGGCGCGCGTCGTCAAGGGCTTCAACGTGAACTTCGCCGCCACGCTCGTCTCGGGCGTCGTGGGGGACCAGCCCACCACCGTCCTGCTGGCCGGGGACGACGCGGACGCCAAGGCCCAGGTGGCGCAGGTCGTCACGGCCGCGGGCCTGCGGGCCGTCGACGCCGGCTCGCTGCGGCGCGCGCGCGAGCTCGAGGCCCAGGGCTTCCTGCAGATCACCCTCGCCGCCGCCGAGAAGACCCCGTGGACCGGGGGCTTCGCGCTCCAGGCCGCCTGAGCGGCCGCCCGATGCCCACGCTGCCCCCGCCCACCGTCGCCTGGGCCGCCGACGACGACCCGTCGCGCCCCCTGGTCGTGCTGCTGCACGGCCGCGGCGCCGACGAGTCGGGCATCCTCGGCCTGGCCGGGTACCTCCCGCCGGGCGCGTCCTGCGTCGCGCTGCGCGCGCCGCTGGTCGAGGGCGGGGGCTTCGCGTGGTTCGCCAACCGGGGCATCGGCCGGCCGGTGGCGGAGTCGTTGCACGCGACCACGACCTGGTTCCGTGCGTGGCTCGACGAGGTGGCACCGGCCGACCGGCCGGTGCTCCTCGTCGGGTTCAGCGGGGGAGCGGCGTTCGCCGGTGGCCTCCTGCTCGCCGACCCGCGCCGGTTCGCCGGCACCGCCGTCCTGCACGGGACGCTCCCGTTCGACGCCGGCCTCCCCGTCACCCCCGGCCGCCTCGAGGGCGCCTCCGTGCTCGTGGCGCGGGGCGAGGCCGACGTCGTCATCCCGGCCGAGCTGCTGGACCGCACCGAGGCGTACGTGACCGGCGACTCCGGCGCGCGAGGCCGGGTCGTCCGCCACCGGGGCGGCCACGCGCTGACCGCCGACGTCGTCGGCGCCCTGGCCGACTGGGTCGCCGAGCGCCTCGTGGAGCTCGCGGGGCCGCCTGCCGGCTGACCCGCCGGTCGACCGGGCGCGGCGCCCGTCACGGCAGGTTGACCTCCAGCAGGTCTGCCGCGGCTCCGGTGCGGGTCCTGCCCCCGGCCAGGTGGGACCTCCTGCCCCACGGGTCAGCCGAAGATCAGGCTCAGGCCCTCCGGGTCGAGCCGCAGCGCGAGGAGGTTGGTGCCCGTCCGCATGTCCAGCAGCCGGTCGGCGATGACGCCGTCGTCGCCGCCCTCGACCGGCGTCCAGCGGACGCGCCAGTCGGCGGCCGTGAGCTCGGCGACCAGGGTGGTCAGGTCCGTGAGGTCCGGTGCGGGCCCCTCGGCCAGGATGCAGGAGCTCGCGACGTCGTCGTGGGTGCAGACCAGGCCCTCCCGCAGGGACGCGGGCAGCAGGGCCGCGCCGTCCTCGAGCGTCATCGCGACGCGGTGCGGCGACCAGCCGAGGTCCTCACCGATCCGCGCCCACAGGCGGTCGCCGGTGGCCGTCCACGCGATGCCCACGGCCGTCGCCCCCCGCGGCTCCCGGCCGCCGGCGACGACGTCGTTCGCGACCACCTCGAGCACCACGCCGCGCACGTCCGCGGTCGCCCGGCAGACCGGCTCCTCGCGCGGCCCGCCCTCGGCGCAGGTCGTGCCGCGAACGGCGATCCCCGTCTCGCGCAGGGCGGTCGCCACCGTCTCCACGGCCTCGGCGGGCGGCTCGTCGGACCAGGCGCACCGTACCGAGGACAGGTCCGCGCACGCGCCGCCGCCGGGGGAGGGCGCCCAGCCGTCGGGCAGCTCGAGTGCCAGGACGTCGGCGGTCGCGGCGCTGACGGCCGGGCCGGCCCAGGCCGCGTGGAGGCGGTCCCGCTGCAGGACCACCGTCGTCGCTCCCGCGGCGGTCAGCACGACCGCCCCGACGACGACCAGCACGATGTGACGCACGGGCTCCCCCTCCTGCCCGAGGTGCTGCCACCGCAGTCGCCCCGACCTGTCCGTCCGCCCCGGCCGGCACTCGGACGCTACCAAGGACGGCGGCGGCCCCGGCAGCCTTTCGGGCCGCGTTCCGGCCCGGTCCTGGCGGGTCCGGCTACAACACCCGCCCGACCGGCGTCCGCCGCACGAGCAATGAACCCAGCGCGAAGGAGCCGATGACGCCGACCGTCGCCACCACCAGCGCCTTGACCTCGGCGACGACGGGCACCGGGCGCAGGGCCAGTGCGGCGCCGAGGAGCACGACGCCCTGGACGAGGTAGGCGGCGTAGGCGCTGCGCGCCACCGCGACGGCCCGCCCGCCCAGCGGCCGGTTGAGCCGGCGCTGCGCCAGCGCCAGGACCCAGACGGACGCCCCGACGGCGAGTGGCCCCTCCAGGAGCGCGAGCGCGAGCGCCTCGGGTGCCGGCACCGGCCGGGCGAACACCTCCGTGGGGTCGAGGCCGCGCGCCACGACCGTGGCGAACAGCGCCGCGTAGGCGGCCAGCGCAACGGCGGCCATCCGGCCTGCCGCGCGCCGAGTGGTGCCGGGCACCGGCCCGAGCCCGCCGCGACGGGCCGCGACGACACCCAGCCCGAACAGGGCGGCGTACTGCGGCCACTGCCACACCTGCAGCTCGGCGACCTGGTGGCTGTCGAAGGGCAGCACGGTCCGGACCAGGGCGGTCGCCACGGAGACGGTGCCGGCGAGGATCGCCAGGGAGCGGGCACCCACCGGTGCTCCCCCCGGGCCGGCTCGCCCGACGACGGCCCCGCGGCGGTCCTGCACGCCGCGCCAGGCCGCGTAGACCAGCGAGTAGAGCAGCAGGACGCCCACGAACCACATCGCGCCGGCGTCGAGGAAGGGCTCGGCCCCGACGAACATCTCCCAGTAGGTCGCGTCCCAGCCGGCGACCCGGCGCGGAGCCCAGACGACGGCCGGCCACACCAGCAGGACCCAGACCGCGTAGGGGACACCGAGGCGCAGCAGGCGCCCGCGCGCGAAGCCGCGCGGGCCGCGCCGGTCCAGCGACCCGGGGACGACGAGCCCGGAGACGAGGAAGAAGACGCCCATGACGAACAGGAGTGCCGGGAGCAGGAGGGTGCCGATCGCCATCTCCGTGACGGTGGCCAGCGCGACCTCCCTCACGGGCTGGTAGGCCCACGCGCCCTCCCAGGCGGAGTAGCCGACGACGCCGTGGACGGCGATGATCGCCGCCACCAGGAGCACCTTGACGCGGTCGAGGTGGGCGGCCCGGTCCGTGGCCCGCCCGACGTGCTGCGCGGTGGACACGGTGACCACCTTCTCCGTCGGTGCCCGGCTCGTCGTCGTCGACGTGCTCCCTCCAGGATCGGCCTGCCCGCTCCGTCGGGCCAGGGACGAGGGGCCCGGGCCGCGCCCGGCGCTGCGGGAGCGGACCGGGCGCCCCGCGCGTAGCGTCCGGACCATGAGCTCGGACGAGCAGCGCAGCCGTCAGATCGTCGAGGTCCTCACCGACGCGTTCCGCGACCTCATGGAGGTCGACCCGCGGGCCTTCCGGCGCAAGTTCCGCGCCATGGCGGCCGACCCCTTCGCCTTCTTCCGCGGCACCGCCTGCCTCTTCTACGCCGACGTCGCCGACGCGCACGACCGCTGGGCCGACGAGCGCACCGGTCGGGTGTGGATCCACGGTGACCTGCACGCGGAGAACTTCGGCACCTACATGGACGCGAACGGCGTCCTCATCTTCGACGTCAACGACTACGACGAGGCCTACCTGGGGCCGTTCACCTGGGACCTGCGGCGCTTCGCCGCCAGCCTGGCCGTCCTGGGCTGGACCAAGGCCCTGCCGGACGCCGTGATCCGCCGGCTGGTCGAGGTCTACCTGCGCTCCTACCTGGACCAGGTGCACCAGTTCGTCGACAGCGACCGGGACCACGAGTGGTCCCTGCGCCTGGGCACCGCCCACGGTCCGGTCCACGATGCCCTGCTCGCGGCCCAGCTGAGGACACGGATCGGCCTCCTGGAGCGGATGACCGTCGTCGAGGACTACCGGCGCCGCTTCCGGGAGGCCCCGGACCTGCGGGTCCTCGAGGACGAGGAGCGGGGCGCCGTCGTCCGCGCGTACGAGGCATACCTCGAGACCCTGCCGGGCTCCACCGCGCTGGGCAGCATCACCTACGACCTCAAGGACGTCGTCGGCGTCACGGGCTTCGGCATCGGCAGCGCCGGCCTGCAGGCCTACAACCTCCTCGTGGAGGGCCACACCCAGGCGCTCGAGAACGACGTCGTCCTGGTGATGAAGCAGGGCGCGGTGCCGGCCGCCGCCCGGGTGGCGCCGGACGAGGCCGCGGCGCGGTACTTCGAGCACGAGGGCCACCGCACGGCCGTCTCGCAGCGGACGCTCCAGGCGCACCCGGACCCGTGGCTCGGCTGGACCCGCATGGCGGGCGGCCCGCTGGACGGCGTCGGGTTCGTCGTCCAGGAGGTCTCCCCGTACGAGGAGGACCTCGACTGGGAGGGGCTCTCGGAGCCGGACGAGCTGGAGGAGGTCGTGGAGCAGCTCGGCCGTGCCACCGCGAAGGTCCACTGCGTCTCCGACGTGGACAACTCCGACGTCCCGCTCGTGGACTTCCAGACCGAGGACGCGATCGCGGAGGTCGTCTCCGGCGCCGAGGACGACCTCGTCGCGGACGTCGTCGAGTTCGGCCTCGCCTACGGCGAGCGCGCCCGCGCCGACCACACCCTCTTCGTGGACGCGTTCCGCACCGGCCGCTTCGAGCACGTGGACCCCAGCGAGGGCTGACGCCGGCTCCTGACCGCGGCGGCAGCCTCAGGAGCGCGTCAGGCCCAGCCACGCCGGCAGGTCGCCGACGGAGTCCAGCAGGACGTCCGGCGGCTCGCCGACGGCGAGCTGCTCGGGCCGGAACTTGCCCGTCCGGACCTGGACGCCCGTGATGCCCAGCGCCTGCGCGGCCCGCACGTCGGTGTCGAGGTCGTCGCCGACCATCGCGACGTCGCCGGCGGTCAGGCCGAGCGCAGCGCAGCCCGCCTCGAACATCGCCGGGGCGGGCTTGCCGACGACGGTCGCGGTCACCCCTGCGGCCTGCTCCAGACCGAGCAGGAACGCCCCGGTGTCCAGCGCCATCCCCTCGCGGGTGCTCCAGCGCAGGTTGCGGTGCATCGCCACGAGGGCCGCGCCCTCGAGCAGGCAGGCGAGCGCCCGGTTCAGGGTTGCGTAGGTGAACGCCGGACCGGCACCGCCGAGCACGACGACGTCGACCTCGTCCGGGGCGGCGTCGTCGTCGACGAGGGTGACGTCCCCGAGGTCGCCGCCGAGGTCGCCCTCGTTGACCAGGAGGCAGCGGGCGCCGGGGTGGGCGCGGGCCAGGTGGGCGGCGGTGGCGGCCGTGGCAGTGAGGATCTCCTCGGCGTCGACGGCGAGCCCGGCGGACCGCAGCAGGGCGGCGATCGCACCCCGGCTGCGCGAGGTCGTGTTGGTCAGCAGGCGCAGCGGGAGGCCGGCGTCGCGCACCGCGCCCAGGGCGTCGGCCGCGCCGGGCAGCGCCTCCCACGACACGACGAGCACCCCGTCGATGTCCAGCAGGAGACCCCGCGGGGTCGCGGTCCGGCCCACGTCCCGAGGCTACGCCGCGGCGCCATGGTCACCGGGCGGACCGGGGAGCCGGCCCGCATGCTGGGTCGAAAGGGGGCCGTCCGGCCCTGGCACCCGACGAGAGGAGTGGACCGTGACCACCCAGGTCGAGAAGTCCGTGATCGTGAACGTGCCCGTGTCCGTGGCGTACAACCAGTGGACGCAGTTCGAGGAGTTCCCCTACTTCATGAGCGGGGTCCAGAGCGTCGAGCAGCTCAGCGACGACCGGCTGCACTGGGTCGCCGAGATCGCCGGCGTGAAGCGGCAGTGGGACGCCGACATCCTCGAGCAGGTCCCGGACCAGAAGGTCGCCTGGGCCGCGACGGACGGCGCGACGAACGCGGGCGCCGTGCGCTTCGAGGACCTCGGCGGCGGCCAGACCCGCGTGCACCTGTCGTTGGAGTTCGAGCCCGACGGCCTCGTCGACAAGGCCGGTGACGCGCTCGGCGTCGTGGAGCGCACCGCGAAGAACGACCTCGACCGCTTCAAGGCCTTCATCGAGGACGAGGGCTACGCGTCCGGCGCCTGGCGCGGCGCGATCGCGACGGCCGGCCACACGGGCGGTACCCCCGACGTCGACGACGCCGCCGCGTCCCGCGGGGAGTCCGGCAAGGCGGGCATCAGCAAGAAGGCCGCCGCGGCCGGCCTCGGCCTCGCCGCCGCCGGTGCCGCCGCGATCGCCTCCGCGACCGGCCGGTCGGACGACGGGGTGCGCGACACCTCCACCGGGGACCTGCCCTACGACCCGACGACGCCGCTTGGGCCCGGGGCGGGGGACGTGAACCCGGGCGACCCGAGCACGCCGGTCGACCCGCGAACGCACCGCGTGGACCCGGACGAGGGCCAGGAGGGCACCGAGACGCGCCTGTGAGAGCGAGGCACTGACAGGCGCTGAGAGCCGGTGGATCACGGGCAGGGCCGGGGTGGACCACCCCGGCCC
>JACIXM010000100.1 GCA_014360395.1 Actinotalea sp. | reverse complement strand
GGCGCACGCCCGCGTCGGCGAAGGTCTGCTTGGCGGCGCGCTGGTGCTCGGCCTCGGTGTCGATGGTCGTCAGCACGCCGTCGGGGTTCATCCCGCGCAGCAGCCACAGGCCGGAGACGCCCGTGCCCGTCCCGACCTCGACGACCGCGCTCGCTCGCAGTGCCGCCGCGACGAGGCGCAGCACGGCACCCTGGCCCGGCGAGACCGGGGGCACGCCGAGCTGGGCGGCCCGGTCGGACGCGCGCAGCAGTGCGTCGTCGGAGGGGAGGAAGTCCTCGCTGTAGGCCCAGCTGACGGACTTGTCGGGTGCGATGGTGGTCCTCCGGAGGTCGGTGGCTGCGCGGACGTCGCAGCAGGTCGGCGGCCGTCGCCGCGATGCTACCGCCCGGTCCGCGCCGCGGGCGGGACCGGGACCGGCGCGGCCCCCTCCGGCCGGTCCCGCGCCACCGTGGTCGCTCCTCACGCCCATCCGGCGGCCCGAGCGGGAACACGGTGCGCCCGCCGTGCGTTGCGGTGCTGGAGGCACCGACCGGTCGCGGACGCCTTCAGGTTCCTGTCAGCCGAAGCCGTCATGCTGGTCCTCCAGCCCGGGGACCGGCCGCGGGCCGGGCCGGGCCGCCGACCGGGCGGCACGACGGCTGGCGCCGGTGAGGACGGAGGGTCAGGTGCGCACAGGCCTGCGGTGGCGGCGCGACGAGGCGGTGACCGTCGACGGCACGCCCGTGACCGCGTCGGACCGGGCTGAGGGCACGCCCGAGCGGGCGCCCGGGGAGGCGCCCCCGTCCTGGGAGGCGATCGTCGCCGAGCACTCGGCGCGCGTCTACCGGCTGGCCTACCGCCTCACGGGCAACCAGCACGACGCGGAGGACCTGACGCAGGAGACGTTCGTCCGCGTGTTCCGCTCCCTGTCCACCTACACCCCGGGCACGTTCGAGGGCTGGCTGCACCGCATCACGACCAACCTCTTCCTGGACCAGGTGCGGCGTCGGCGCCGGATCCGGATGGACCCGCTGGGCGAGGACGCGGGCGACGTCGTCGGGCCGACGGGTCTGGGGACCCCCGAGCGGGGCTTCGAGCACGCCAACCTCGACCAGGACGTGCAGCGGGCCCTCGACGCGCTCTCGCCGGAGTACCGCGCCGCCGTCGTGCTGTGCGACATCGAGGGGCTGTCCTACGAGGAGATCGCCGTGACCCTCGGCATCAAGCTGGGCACCGTGCGCTCGCGCATCCACCGCGCCCGCGCCCAGCTGCGTGAGGCCCTGGCGCACCGCGCGCCGACGGCCGACGGCGCGGGGCGGACGGAGGTGCCGGCAGCGCGATGAGTCACCTCGGGAGCCAGCTGAGCGCCATCGTGGACGGCCAGCTGCCACCGGCCCTCGCCGAGCGGGCGCTCGAGCACGTCGCCGCGTGCAGCGAGTGCGCCGCCGAGCTGCGGGCGGCCCGGGCCGCGCGCGAGGCGCTCTGGGCGGCCGACGACGTCGCCCCGGCACCGGACCTCACGGCGCGGCTCCTCGCGCTCGGTGGACCTCGTCGTGCGAGCGGCGCGGCCGGCGACGGCCGCCCGGTGGGCGAGGGCCACCGGGGACGGGTCGTCGACTTCAACGACTCCGTGCCGCTGCCCGGCCACGAGCCGGTGCGGGTGCCGCGGGACTGCCTGCGCGGCGACGTCGTCCACCGGCGTGTCCCGCGCTCCGTGGCCGTGGCGGCCGTGGGCTGCGTCGGGGCCTTCGTCGGGGGGCTCGTCGCGCTCGGCGGCCAGCCGACCGTCGTGCCCGAGACGCAGCGGTCCTACGCGCTCGCGCTGCTCGCCGACGCCCCGGACGAGCCGCCGGCCCCGGGGGCCTCCACCGGCGGCGGGGGGACGGGCGCCCGCTCCACGGCGGCTGCCCTGCGCCTGCCGGACCTGCGCGTGCCGGTGATCGGGGCCGGGGCCGAGGAGTCCGGCGCGGTCGGTCCCCGAGCGGTGGTGCAGGACGTGTCGCTCACCGGGACGGACGCGCACAGCGAGGTGCTCTCCTGGATGGCGGACCACGGCTGGTCGAGCCCGGTGGCCCTGCCCGGGTCGTTCCGGGTGACGGCCCTGCGGCTGGAGACGGCCGGTCCGGGCAGCCTCGAGCTGGACCTCGTGGGCCCGAGCGGTCCCGTCGTCGTCCTGCAGGAGCCGGGCCGGCTCCACCCGGACGTCGCCGGTGCCCTGCCGGTGGCCGACGTCGGCGGCCGGGAGGTGCTCGTCGTGTGCAGCGACCCCTGGTACGTCGTGTGGCAGTCGGGCGACTCGGTGGTCAGCGTCGTCGCCGACCGGCCCTCGGCCGCGGTGCGGGAGCTCGTCGCCGCCCATCCTGCCGCGGCGTACGACGACGGCGTCGGGGCCCGGCTGTCGCGCGGCTGGGGCGCTCTGACGGGATCATGGGTACCGTGAGCGACCCCCGCGACAACCCCTTCGCCGCGCCGTGGCAGCCGGCGCCGGCCTCCGCGGGAGGCGCGTCGCCTCCGGGTGTCCCCGTCGACCGCGCTCCCCGCGGGCCGCTCGAGGCGCAGCAGCCGCCTGCAGCGACCGCCCGCGCGGGCGGCGGCGGCCAGGCGGCGGGCGGGCCGGGCGGGACGCAGCGCGCTCCCGAGGCGACCGCGGTGTGGTCCGGCCGGCACGCGACGGTGTGGTCCTCGACGAGCCCGCGGACCACGTCGGCCACGACCGCGACGGCGGCCACGACCGACGCGGCGACGACGCCCCCGGCCCCGACCAGGGCGCCGGGCGCGTACCCGACGTCGGGCTGGACCGGGGCCACGGCGACGGCGCGGCCCTCGGACGCGACCGCCTCGCTGCCGGCCGGCGGCTCGAGGGCGCCGACCGGTCCCTGGCCGCCGAGCGTCGTCGTACCGACGGCGCCCGCGCCCGGCGCGTCGCCCTACGGTGGGCCCGCCGGACCGGGCCTGGACAGCTGGGGCCGGCCCGTGCCGCCGCGCCGCGAGCGGCGTCCCGGCCTCGGCGCCGGCTGGGTGGTCGCCCTCGTCCTGCTGTCCCTCGTGGCCGGCGCGATCGGCGGCTGGGGGGCGCAGGCCGTCCTCGCGGACGGCCAGGCGGGTCCGGCCGGCGCGTCGCTGCCGGTCTCGGTCGAGCGGGACCCGGCGGCCGGTGAGCTGACCGGGGTCGCGGGCATCGCCGCGGAGGTCCTGCCCAGCGTCGTCGCGATCGAGGTCCGCGGCCGGCAGGGCGCCGGCACCGGCTCGGGGTTCGTGCTGCGCGAGGACGGCTACATCCTCACCAACAGCCACGTGGTCTCAGCGGCGGACGGTGGCGGCGGGGACGTCGTCGTCGTCTTCGCCGACGGCAGCCAGGAGCAGGCGGAGATCGTCGGGCGGACGGCGGACTACGACCTCGCGGTCATCCGGGTGCCGAGGACCGGCCTGACGCCGCTCGCGCTCGCGGACTCCGACCAGGTCGCCGTCGGCGACCCCGTCATCGCGATCGGGGCGCCCCTGGGGCTCCAGGGCACCGTGACGACGGGCATCGTCAGCGCCCTGAACCGTCCCGTCTCGGCGGGCAGCCAGGACGAGACGGCCTTCATCAACGCCATCCAGACCGACGCGGCGATCAACCCCGGGAACTCCGGCGGCCCGCTCGTCGACGCCGAGGGCCAGGTCGTCGGGATCAACTCCGCGATCGCCCAGCCCCCCGGCCTGGGAGCGGCGGGCGGCAGCATCGGGCTCGGGTTCGCGATCCCGGCGAACCAGGCGTGCCGCACCGCGGAGGAGCTCATCGAGACGGGTCGGGCGACGTACCCGGTGATCGGCGTCCTCCTCGACGGCACCTACACCGGCGAGGGCGTGCGGGTGGCCACCGAGGGCCAGCAGGGCCTCGGGCCGGTCACGGCGGGGGGGCCGGCGGACCGCGCCGGGATCCGACCGGGCGATCTCATCCTGGCGATCGACGGCCGGCCGGTGACGGAGAGCGACGAGCTCATCGTCGCGATCCGCGCCAGAGCGCCCGGGGACGCCGTGACGCTGACCGTCCGCAGCGGTGGCTCGGAGCGCGCGGTGCGCGTGGTGCTCGACGAGGTGGCGAGCGACTGACGTCGTCGCGTCGTCGCTTGGGTCAGGGGTACCGGGGGACCGCTCCCGCGCGCGGTCGGCCCCGGGCCCCG
>JACIXM010000010.1 GCA_014360395.1 Actinotalea sp. | reverse complement strand
CGCGCGGCGCACGCGCGCGGCCGGGGAGCACGCCCAGGGCCCGGCCGAGCCACCAGGCCCAGGCCGCGACGAGCACCGGGACGCCGAGGACGAAGAGCGGGTTCATCGCCCACGCGCCGGCGAGGTCCAGGCGCGTGAGGTCGTGCACGGCGCGCAGGCCGCCGCAGAACGGGCACCACAGGCCGGTGAAGGCCAGCAGCGGGCACACGCCGTAGCTGCCGGTGGCGTGCGGCGAGCGCACCGCGAGCACCGTCGTCGCCGTCGCCACCAGGCCCCCGACCGCTGCCGGGGCGGCCCACGGGCGGCGCAGGGCCGGCTCCCCGCTGCCGGCGTGCCCCGGTCGGACGGGCACCGCGTCGTCCGACGAGCCGACGACGACGCCCCGCGGTCCGTGGGTGGGGACCGGCGGGGCGTCGTCGGGGTGATGCACCGGGATCAGAAGCCGGTCGTCCCCGCGTCGGTGAGCGCCGCGAAGCCGCCGATGGCGATGAAGGCGATGATGCCGACGATGCTGAGCACGATCCCGACCCAGCCGAGGACGACCCCGACCTGGCCGAGCGAACCGTTGTTCGCGAGGCCCTGGGCCGCCGCCTCCTTGGCCTTGCCGCCGACGATGACCGCCGGGATCGAGGCGAACAGGCCGCAGCCCACGAACCCGAGGATGCCGAGCACGAGGGACCAGATGCCGAGGTTGTTCTTCTCGGTGCCGCCGTACATCGGGGCCCCGGCGCCGCCGCCGTAGTACCCGGGCGGAGGCGGGGGTGCGGAGTACCCGCTGCCCATGTCACCGCCGGGGTAGCCCTGGCCCTGGCCGGGGTTGCCCTGCCCCTGGCCCCAGGACGGGTCGCCCTGGCCCCAGGAGCTCCCGCCGGGCTGCCCCTGGCTCCCGGAGGACCCGTCCTCGGGGCGGCCGTACGGGTCCTGCGGACCGGTGGGGTTGCTCACGTGCTCTCCTCGGGTCAGTCGCGGGCGTCGGCCGGTCGGCCGTCGCGGGTGGTGGGGGCGGCCGGCTGGCCGAAGCCCAGCATCTTCAGGACGTACCCCACGACACCGCCGACGACGATGATCGCCATGCCGACCCAGAAGAGCCACGGGATGGCGAAGAGGACGGCCAGTGCCGCCGTCACGGACCCGGACATGACGACGATCACGGTCACCCAGGCGGCCAGCGTGTGGCCGTGGTTGCGCGGGGGGGAGGCCACCGGGAGGTGGACCTTCTCCGTCGTTCTCTCGAGGGACTCGTCAGCCATGGGTGTGCGTGCCTTTCGTGGACTGGCGGAACCTTATCGAAACCGGACAGCCGTCGGGGTGCGGTCTCGGCGCGGACGGCGTGTCAGGTGGGGTCCTCGCCGCGGCTGAGCGCGTCCCACGCGTCCTGGTCGTCCGCGGGTGACACGCCGGGGACGCCCGGAGCCGGAGCGGCCGCCGCCGTCGGCCGGTCGTGCCGACGGGCGCCGCCCGTCCAGCGGGCGGCCACGGCGGACGCCAGGAGCCCGACGACGGCGGCGAGCACCCCGGAACCGAGCGCGACCGCCACGGCCGGGGTCGTCGTCGCCGGGCCGGTCAGCGCGCCGACACCCACGGCCTGCTGCGCGCCGGTCTCCGCCGCGCCGGCGGGGTCGGCCAGCACAGCGCCCGCGGACACCGCGACCAGGACGCCCCCGAGCACGACACCGGCCGCGGCCGCCCGGGCGCCCCAGCGCCCACCGAGCGCCATCGCGAGGGCCGCGGCCACCACGACGAGGGCCCCGGCCGCCGAGGCGGCCGCCGCCTCCGAGCCCGGCACGGTGACCTGGACCTCGGCCTGCAGCGCGGTGGCGGTCGTCGCCCGCACCCAGGGCGCCGCGGTCGCCGCGAGAGCGATCCCGCCGAGGACGAGCGCCACCACCACGAGGCGGCGGCGGTCGAGAGCGGCGGTCACCGGTCCGCCGGGCCGGTCGAGGCCCGCAGCCGTGCGGCGACCTGGACGGCCCGGACCGCGGCCGCGGCCTTGTTCCGCGACTCGGCGTACTCGAGCGCCTCCACGGAGTCCGCCACGATGCCACCGCCCGCCTGCACGCTCGCCCGGCCGTCACGGATGAGCGCCGTGCGGATCGCGATGGCCATGTCCATGTTCCCCGCGAAGTCGAAGTACCCGACGGTGCCGCCGTAGATCCCGCGCCGGGCCGGTTCGAGCTCGTCGATGAGCGCGATCGCCCGCGGCTTCGGCGCGCCCGACAGCGTTCCGGCCGGGAAGGTCGCGGCGAGCGTCTGCAGCGCGGTGGCACCCGGCCGCAGCCGACCGACCACGGTGGAGCAGATGTGCATGATGTGGCTGAACCGCTTGATCGCCATGAGCTCGACGACCTCGACGCTCGTCGGCACGCACACCTTGACGAGGTCGTTGCGCGAGAGGTCCACGAGCATGATGTGCTCGGCGCGCTCCTTCGGGTCGGCCAGCAGCTCCTCGGCGAGCGCCGCGTCCTCCTCCGGTCCCGCGCCCCGGGGACGCGACCCGGCGATCGGGTAGGTCAGCACCCGTCCGTCGGTCACCTTGACGTGCGT
>JACIXM010000001.1 GCA_014360395.1 Actinotalea sp. | reverse complement strand
CCGGAGGGCCCAGCCCCGCGGCTGACCCGTCGCAGGCCGCGTCACAGGGCGCGCGCCCTGTGACGCGCGCTCCGCGGTTGCCGGTCCTAGCCTTGCGCTGCCGGTCAGGACCGGCGGCCGGCCGGGGTCCCACCGGCGGCCCGGGTGGGTGCCGCGCCGTGGCGTGGAACCTGAGACCGCGCGGTGCGCGCGGAGGACGAGAGGCATCCCGTGGCGGGCGGTCTTGCGGCACTCCTGGACGACATCGCGGCGCTGGCCAAGCTCGCGGCGGCGTCGGTCGACGACATCGGCGCGGCGGCCGGCCGGGCGAGCGCGAAGGCGGCCGGTGTCGTCATCGACGACACCGCGGTGACCCCGCGGTACGTGCACGGCTTCACGGCCGACCGGGAGCTGCCCGTCGTCAAGCGCATCGCGTTCGGCTCGCTGCGCAACAAGCTGCTCCTCATCCTCCCGGCGGCGCTGCTGCTCAGCCAGTTCGTGCCGTGGCTGCTCACGCCGATCCTCATGCTCGGTGGCACCTACCTGGCGTTCGAGGGCGCGGAGAAGGTCTACGAGCTCCTCACCGGGCACGCCAAGGAGGCGACCGCGGTCCCGGCGGCCGCGCAGGGCGTCGAGGCGGAGCAGGCGATGGTCGCAGGCGCGATCCGCACGGACTTCATCCTGTCGGCCGAGATCATGGTCATCGCGCTGAACGAGGTCGCGGACGAGCCGCTGGTCTCCCGGGCGCTGATCCTCGTCGTCGTCGCGATCGGGATCACGCTGCTCGTGTACGGGGTGGTGGCGCTCATCGTGAAGATGGACGACATCGGGCTGCGCCTGGCCGAGGCGCGCCGGGGCGCGGGCGCGGCCTTCGGCCGGTTCCTCGTCCGGGCGATGCCGAAGGTGCTCGCCGTGCTGTCGACCGTCGGGATCATCGCGATGCTGTGGGTCGGGGGCCACATCCTGCTCGTCGGCGTCGACGAGCTGGGCTGGCACGCCCCGTACGACCTCGTCCACCGGCTCGAGGAGGCCGTGCACGGCC